>PBRN01000177.1 GCA_002725955.1 Pseudobdellovibrionaceae bacterium | reverse complement strand
TTCACAATGAATCAATGCAGGTCTTATCTGCTTTACTCCTCGGCCGTTATTGGCTTTTATACCAACCGACTTCAGGATGACGATCACCAGCTTCAAACGGATCAGAGATTCTCAACGGTTTCTGGGGTCTTTCACGGCAATCCCCAGTGATTGCCTCCAATGCATATCAGGATAGCATGCTTCGAAACGGTCCTATGTCGACATAAGCCAAGCAAAACCAGCCCCTAAGAGAAATAAAATAATGGCTATTCTTGTTAACTTTACCTTCATAATCCCTCTGGTCTATTATTGTTATAGTATGAAACACAAGGTTGTTGTGTCGTTATTTTACTATAGTTATTCCAAAACTGTAAAGGGGCTGCCAAAGCCTCACCCACTAATATATTCTATATTTACAATGACTTAATGATACCACTATCATCCTAACCACCGTTTTCGATGCCAGCAATTTAGTATCAATACCTGACTCTTACAGTTAGGAATCGGCGTGATTCAAATGTTTTTTAACCCTCTGAACTAAATGATGAAAAAAGCGAATATTGTGGGGGGCACACATATGAATCTTCGAAATCAATTTTTGAATGTTGCTGTGGTTATGGTCAAACCCAAAACGCACCGCTAAGTCTAACACCTCTCGCTTAAGGGCAGCCTTCTCCCCCTGTTCCAGGACAGGGCCATCTTTTTCCTGCACGGCAAGACTGCCTGCAACTGGGCTAAACAAATAGCTATAGATCATCACCGCCTGAGCCAAATTCAAGGCCGGCCGCTGCTGCGCAAGAGGAATAAAGCTCAGAACATCACAGAGATTTAAATGCTCAGTGGTTAAGCCAGTGCGCTCTGGACCAAAAACTATGGCCACTTGCTGAAAGGCACCTGCATTTTCGGTGAACACATACTGTTTTAATTTTTCACCACTAAGAAACGGTTGGGCATGATTCCGGTTAGGCCTGGTCGTTCCCACAATCAGATCACAATCCAACAGCGCTGTTTCAAGGGTCTCAACCAATTGCACCTGCTGGATTATATCCTCTGAACCATGAGCCACATAATCCGTCGTTTTACCAATCTCAGTCTGGGGATTAACCAGATACAACTGATTGAAACCCATGGTTTTCAGAGCACGGGCGGCCGCACCTATATTTTCCTCTGACCGGGGCTCTACTAATACAAAACGGACCTTCACCAACCAAACCTCAATGATAAACAAACCGGGAGCCAAGCTATATCCAGTTTACTCCGATTGTTCAACAACTAACCGTCACATTTACCCCGATCCAAAGGAGTTATGGGGTTCCCACCCGCCCCCTCAGATCTGACGCTAAAAGACGACTCTATATAAGGCTCCTGACCTCTTATTGTTTTTTAATTTACAAATGTTTACACTAGTCTGCATCGTTAAATCTGATCCGTTGAGTGCAAAAGAAATAAACAAAGTTCTGAGCCTTCAATGATGTCAGTTAGACGCGCATGTATCCGATAGAGTCAGGGCTGAGAGTCAGGACAAAGCAACCGGCAAAAGAAGCCGGTGACAAAAAGTAAACGAAAGAAAGTAAACGAGAGAAAGTGCACCAGAATGTTTCGCATTATCATATTAATCTCAACTTACCTCTTCTTATCAAGCACCGTTAAAGCAGCACCAACGGATCAGATTCCGGTCAATCAAGTGATCAAAAAACTGGGTTTTCACCCTCTGAATGCCCAACCCACGGACTTCCTGCTGAAGGATATGAACGACCAGGAAGTTTCCCTCGAAAACCTGCGCGGTAAATGGACCTGGCTGGTATTTTGGGCCACATGGTGCGGCGCCTGCAAACAGGCCATGCCCATCCTTGAGACCCTTCATGTGGGATTCGAGGATAAAGGCTTAAAAGTCCTTGCCGTATCCATAGACGAGGGGGGAAAGCAGCAAGTCGCCCCCTACGCCAAAGAAAATGACCTCACTTACCAGATGTTGTTAGACAGCAAAAATGAAGTGGCCAGTAAATATCAGGCTACTTCGATTCCAACCATCTACCTCATTTCCCCTGACCTGCGACTCGCTGGCCTAGCCCGGGGCGCCGTCAATTGGGAAACGCAACCCATGCTAACCCAGGTGGCCAAGCTCCTTGAATATGAAGGACTGCCGCAAAGCACCGAGGATATCGGCTTAACCCTGCCAGATAACCTTACTCCACCTGAAATTATTTTCACCACTCCCGAAACCGGATTGAAGGCTGGGCAGGAATATAAGTTCAATATTGCCGTCAAATGGCAGGGTGATGCCCATCAATACCTGATTAAAGTGCCAAAGCTAACTGTCCCAGAATCGGTCAGCGTCGGCCAGGTTTCCTCTTCCACCAATTCCTACGATGGAAACTCGGAGCTTCATTACCACTTTCCCGTCAAGGTGAACCAACCAGGTAAGGTGATTATTGGACCTGTTGAGCTGGCCTACCAACACCGGCAGGGGGGTAATGAACTATTCACCCGCGTGGGGTCAAGAGAGTTAAACTTCGTATCACCTCACCTATTCTCTACAACTCAAATGACCGGCATCGGGGGGATGATACTTTGCCTCGGCGCAGGTTTCTGGTATTGGCGACGGCAAAGAACAACCTCCGTTATCACCGAAACCCAAGGTTTATCGGTGGCTATGGTGGAGGACGAACTCCAGCTCATCAAAAAGGCCAGAATCTCAGGTGACCAAAAGGGTTATGCCATTCAGCTGATTGAACTGGCGAATAAAATAAATCCAGCCCTTCAAGACAAAAGCCAAGCGATGCTGGAGCAAATCAAATTCGCCGGTTTTAAACCGGCAGATACTGAACTGAAAGTTTTTGAAAAAGAAGTCGAGCACTATATTACGCCTATTGAAGAAGTTTGAGGAGATATTATGTCTAGCGTCCAGGATGTAACCGCAAAAGTAGAACAAATGATGCCCACCATTGCTTCCTTGGGTGAAGAAATGGGTAAGGTGATGGTAGGTCAAAAAAACCTGCTGGAAAAATTGTTTATTGGACTCTTGTCGGATGGCCACATTCTAGTAGAAGGGGTCCCCGGTCTAGCCAAAACCACCGCCATCAACACCATGGCAGAGGCGATCCAGGCTCAGTTCAGCCGGATCCAATTTACTCCCGACTTATTGCCAGCTGACGTCATTGGTACTCAGATCTATAGCCCCAAGGATGGCAGCTTCAGTATTAAGCATGGCCCCATCCGGGCGAACCTAGTGTTGGCTGATGAAATCAACAGGGCGCCAGCCAAGGTGCAAAGTGCCTTGCTGGAATCAATGCAGGAAAAACAGGTGACGATTGGTAATGAAACCTTTCCATTGCCCACTCCATTTTTAGTCATGGCCACCCAAAACCCTATCGAGCAAGAAGGAACCTACCCTTTACCGGAAGCTCAGGTGGATCGTTTTATGATGAAAGTGGTGGTTGGCTATCCGACTATTGAAGAAGAAAAAATCATTATGAAGCGCATGACAAGTAATGAAAAATTAGCGGCGCAACCGGTTTTATCTTTGGAGCAAGTGAGCGCCGCTAAAGAAGTCGTCAGAGATGTGTTCCTGGACGACAAACTATATGACTATATTGCCAACTTAGTAGCTGCCACCCGAGAACCCAGCGCTTTTGGTTTGGGTGATTTGAAAAGATATATCGAATATGGCGCTTCCCCACGGGCATCGATCTTTTTAGTCAAGGCTTCCAAGGCCTTCGCCTTTCTGCAGGGCCGTGGTTACGTTACCCCACAGGATATCAAGTCCATTGGGACTGATGTGATGCGTCACCGGGTGGCGGTGTCTTACGAAGCTGAAGCACAGGATATGACATCAGACGA
This sequence comes from Pseudobdellovibrionaceae bacterium, assembly GCA_002725955.1. Lineage (GTDB taxonomy): Bacteria > Bdellovibrionota_B > Oligoflexia > Oligoflexales > Oligoflexaceae. The sequence goes on along the minus strand of PBRN01000177.1, from coordinate 5,271 downwards.
TATTTTGATGAAAATTTTCGACAAAGTCGATGTGCCTTAAGGAAATATCATGGGTGTTCCTCAATTTATAGATGATGAACTGCTAGCCAAAATAAAAACGATTCAGATCCGGGCGAAAAGGCTGGTGAATGACGTTTTTGCAGGTGAGTATGAGAGTGCGTTCAAAGGCCGAGGGTTGGAATTTGATGAGGTCAGGGAGTACCAGCCTGGCGATGATATCCGCAGCATCGACTGGAACGTAACAGCAAGAGCTAACAAACCTTATATTAAAAGCTATAAGGACGAGCGCGAACTTACCGTGATGTTCGTGGTGGATGTTTCGGCATCATCAAGGTTTGGGTCTCATAAGAAATTTAAGAACGAAGTGGCGGCTGAAATCACCGCGCTCCTCGCCTATACAGCTTTGAAAAGTAATGACAAAGTGGGTCTGATTATTTTCTCCGACCATGTGGAACATTATATCCCAGCCAAAAAAGGCCGGGGGCATATCTGGCGACTGATCAGGGAAATCCTGGCCTATGAATCAGAGTCCCGAAAAACTGACCTTAAAGTGCCATTGGAATTTTTGAACATGGTGGTGAAAAAGCGAGCGATCACTTTTCTGATCTCTGATTTTCAGGATGATGATTATCAGTCCCAGCTCAGAACGATTTCACGGCGCCATGACTTAATTGCCTTTGGCATCTACGATTACCGGGAAGTTTCTATTCCCAGCATTGGCTATATTGAACTGGAAGATGCAGAGACCGGNGAATCTATCCTGGTNAACACCTCCAGTAAGAAACTAAGAAATGAATTCACTCATCATTCCAAAAAAGCCATGAAACAGCAGCGGGAATTTTTCCATGGAGCTGGGATTGACTTTATTCAGATTAAAACTGATGAATCTTATATTGATCCCATTGTAAAATTCTTTCATAACCGAGAGAAAAGCAGAACACGCTAGCAGGAGATTTTATTTTGACTACGAAAAAAAAANTTTTTGATCTAAGATTCACCGTCTTAATAAGTCTGCATATTATTTGCATCGGCTGGCTAGCCGTCCTGACTATGCAGTCTGATCAGGATAATGATGCAGAACACTGGCGCAACGTGGCCTCTCGCCTGCANGCGTCGGGAGTAAAAGACAAGGCNGCCTACTTTTATGAAAAGTATCTGTCTGAATCAACCGCTCCTGCTACTACCAAATCCAGCGTTGCTTATTCACTTGGTGAGCTCTATGAGGAAAGTCTGAAACCGGAGGATGCCCTTGCCTGGTACTACCAGGTAGAAGTATTCGANCCCAAGTCTGAGCACAAAGCTGCCGCCAGCAAAAAAATTGTAGCTCTTCTGGAAAAGATGAAAAAATTTGGNGCNGCTAAAAGAGAGCTGGCAACCCAAACCCAACTGAANCCTGCAGCCGAAGGACCAGCAGCAAAAGGAGCGGTGGAAGTCGCCAGTATTGGCAATCGCAAGATCTATTTGCATCAGGTGAATGAAGCCCTCGATGCTCTTCCTCAAAATTACCGTCAGGCCATGGCCAGTAAAGAGGCAAAGGCCAATTTTCTAAAAAAATATGTGGCGGATGAACTGCTTTTCGACAAGGCTANCAGACTAAATTATGCGGAAGACGCCAAGTTAAAAAAACAAATACTNAACCTAGAAAAACAATTATTAGTGCAAAAAGTGATCGAAGAGGAAGTCCAAAGCAAAGTCAATATGGATGCCACCGATGTCAAAAANTATTACGAAGCNAANCAAGACAAGTACACTGAAAAAGCATCGGCTACGGTATCNCTGATNAAAACCAAGAAAAAAGCCGANGCCGATGGTGTNATCAAGGCGGTTAAGNGNGGCAAAGACTTCGCAGCCNTNGCCAAAACTANATCCATTGACACCGCCACTAAGGCNAAAGGNGGAAAGTATCAAACTCCGGTCAAAGCNGGACAGGGATTTGATGGGTTTTCAAAAGAAGTGAGCGACGCCATTTTCCAGNCTAAAACNGGNGGTCTGACCAAGCCNGTCCTTTCCCGCGGNGCTTATTACNTATTCAAAGTNCATAATAAAACCCCTGAAAAGAAACCCAATTTTGATCAGGCCAAAGCCAAGGTTGAATTTGACTATCGAATGGAGAAAACCCAGAACCTTTACCAGAAGCTGATTGAAGAAACCCTGACATCCAATGATGTCAAAATCTATGCGGAGCGAATGAAATAAGTGTTAAATTATGTTTTAACANTCTTCATGGGATTAGCTGGCTTNGGGTTTGCGCAAACACCAGAGACCACACCCGTTTTGGTTTCCGCAGGGGTTGATAAAGCGATTGCCTCATCCAGTGAGAGCATTACTTTTTCAGTGATCCTTAAAACNAGNCAGGAGTNTGCNAACCTAANCATTCCTGAATTTGGAGACAGCATCGTCGGTTTTCGTGTCGTCGATTTCGGNGTGGATCCGNCAGAAACNGATGACAACGNCTATCAGGTCACCCGNCGATGGTACACGCTGGAGTCCGATATCTCCGGCTCCTATGTTTTACCTGCGGTTAAAATCCAATACGGAGATAAGACGGCAAGCACTTCCGAAATCTTTGTAGANATTACCCCACCGGGACAAACTAAAGATGGTGAAAACTCTGAGGGGGATGCCCCCAGTCAGGACATCCGAGATATCAAAGGNCTNGTTCCCACTGCAGGTTTAAGCCCNGCAGTCATCATCGGAGGCGCCGTTCTCATCGTGATCCTTTGTCTCGGNCTTGGCTACTATATCTGGCAGAAAAGACGTCAGGGTAAGGACCGGACTCCCGAGATTGAACCTCATATCCTTGCCACTCAGGACCTGGAAAAATTACGGGCCAGTTCATTTCTTGATGAGGATCAGGTTAAAGCCTTCCATTTTTCATTGTCTGAAATCATGCGCCGATACTTTGAAGGACAGTTTGGTTTTCCTGCCACCGACCGGACCATTGAGGAGATCAACCGGGATATTCATTCGGTAACTACGTTGAATGAAAAAGACCGCAATGACTTTCTCTCTATTCTGAAAGAAACAGAAGTTGTAAAGTTCGCCGATATTGATCCCGGCAAGGAAAAAAGTCTAGATATTCTGGATTTGTCGGAAAACTTTGTCAACGATACTAAACCAGCCACCGAGGCCAGCCCAGAGAGTGTTATATGATGCGTTTTGCGGATCCATACTTTTTTATTTTATTGTTCCTGCTTATACCAGCTTTTTTGCTGGCCAGACATTCAGGCGGAAGAATAAAGTATTCTAATATCAAAATTTTCAAGAATCTGTCTTCACAGATGAGGTTCCATCCACGGATGCTGCTGACGGTACTGCGAGTGATGGTGCTTTCCTGCTTTATCGTCGCCCTGGCCCGCCCCCAATCGGGAAAGGTTTTCTCGGAAACCTCTTCGGATGGGGTCGATATTCTGCTGGCAGTGGATACCTCGGGCAGTATGCAGGCAATGGACTTTAAGTTAAATGGCGAACCGCAGGATCGTTTATCAGTAGTAAAAAATGTGGTGAAAGATTTTATCAAAAAAAGAACCAATGACCGTATCGGCCTCATCGTCTTTGGAGAAGAGGCTTTTGTGCAATGCCCCTTGACCCTGGATCACGGCATCCTGATGGAGTTTCTGAAAGAGGTTCAGCTAGGAATGGCTGGTGATGCCACCGCCATTGGATCAGCCATAGGGGTGGGGGTCAGTCGGATCAAAGATTTAGAGGCTAAATCCAAAGTGATTATCCTACTCACTGATGGCCGTAACACTGCAGGACGGATTCAGCCGGATAAAGCCACTGAAATCGCCCGTTCCTTTGGGGTAAAAATCTATACCATTGGGGTTGGCACAAAGGGTAAGGCGCCTTTCTTAGTCAACTCGATTTTTGGCAAACGCTATGTTTACCGGGATGTGGATATTGATGAAAAAACTCTGCAGAGTATCGCCACTAAAACCAATGCCAAATATTTTAGGGCAACTGATACCGACGAATTAGAAAAGATCTATGCTGAAATCGACGCCCTAGAAAAAACGGAAAAGAAAATTAAAGAATACACCGAGTACAAAGAAACTTTTCACTGGGCATTGATACCAGGGATCTTATTTCTGCTGCTTGAGTTGGGACTCGCAAACACTAAATTGAGGAAAATTCCTTAGCATGGTTTTTGGAAACTTAAATTACTTATGGACGCTGTGGCTGATACCTCTGGTCATTTTCTTTTTGATTTGGTCCTTTAAAAGAAAAAAAATACTCATGGACCAGTTCGTCAGCCCCGAACTGAGAGAAAGGCTGCTGCAAGGTTTTTCGCCGAAACGGCAGCACTTAAAGGCAGGTTTAATCGTTACAGCCTTGCTGTTTGCGACCCTGGCATTGATTCGACCTAAATACGGTTTTCATTGGGAAGAGATTAAACGACGCGGTGTAGATATTGTGATTGCACTGGACGTGTCCAAAAGCATGCTGGCAGAAGACATTTCCCCCAACCGTTTGGAGCGAGCTAAGCGAGAAATCATTGACCTAGTCAACCTGGTGGAAGGAGATCGTCTGGGTTTAGTGGCGTTTTCAGGAACCAGCTTTTTGCAATGCCCTCTAACTCTGGACTACGGAGCGGTACAAATCTTTCTGGATGAACTGGATACGGACATCATTCCGGTGCCTGGAACCGCGATTGCGGAAGCCATCACTAAAAGTGTGTCAGCATTCAACACTAAAGATAAAAACGCCCGGGTAGTGATCCTGATCACCGACGGTGAAGACCACACCCAGGACCCGGTCGCAGCTGCGAAAAAAGCGAATGAACAAAATATCAAAATCTATGCGGTAGGTATTGGTAAAGAAGGAGGCGCCCCCATTCCGGACAAAATCAGGGGGGGATTCAAAAAGAACAGACGAGGAGAAATGGTTTTAACCAAGCTGGATGAAGCCTCCCTGCAGAAAATTGCCTTAACCACCGGCGGCAGCTATGTGCGATCCGTAGCCGGAAACCTTGATCTGGAAAATATCTACAAGGATATCAGGGCCAATGTAGAAGACAAGGAGCTTAAAAGCGGGCGCCGCCAGCGCTATGAAGAACGCTTTCAATGGCCTCTGCTGGTTGCCTTTCTGTTACTTTTAGTTGAATTGATGATCCGAGAAAATGTAGGTCAAGCTATTAAGAAAAAATCTAAAGGTTTTTATTCCTGGTTTAAACTGAATTCTAAAATGAATCTTATGATCCTTATACCTTTGCTGGCAATACCAGCACCGGATAGTTTTAGTTTTTCTCTCCAGTCCAAAGCCGGAAAAGGA
>PBRN01000176.1 GCA_002725955.1 Pseudobdellovibrionaceae bacterium | reverse complement strand
GGGGTCTATGCCCTCCTCCTTGGCATACTTAGTATAAATCTGAAAGTACGGCATCGGATATATGACCCAGATTTGCTCTGGATATTCATCCCAGAAGTTATCATGTTGCCGGGTTAACTGTGCAGTAATTCCTATTGCATCTATATACTGACCAGCAGCAAAAGACAGCCGACTCAGATATAACCAAGAATCTAAATTACTTTTATAAGTGAGCTTCTTCCTTGCATTCCACAATAGCTCTCGAACCATCACCCCACTTAAATTATCTATTTTAGCGGCTACTAGCAATTCAGCCCGCGATAAAAGAGGTCCAAGAACTTTACTATTAACAAGAGAACTGAGATCCCATTCCTCCACATCACTGAATACATCAGTATGAATTTTGATATCCAGCTTTCTTTTCCAATTTTGATCAATGTCGATATCTAGTTGGGTCGGTGCTACTACTGAGTAATAACTATTCGGAAACTCAGTTACCAGGTCATTAAATATTTCATAGGCTTTGTCTTCTTGCTGATCATTGATCAGAGCTCTTCCCAACCAGAAAAGGATCTGAGCTCTGGGCAACTTTACAAGATCCTTTTGAAGCATAGGCTCCCATGTATTAGCTGCTTTTCTCCATTGACCTGAGAGAAAGTAATATAAACCAGAGTGCCAAATAAACCTTTGTCTCCACTCTCTCGATAGGCTTTTTACCTTAAGGCCTAGCTGGGACCAGGAAATAGCTTCGTCATAGCCCCCCTTCTCAATAGCCACTCTAAATGCGAGGACATGATATGCTTCGGCCTCATACATCGACAGAGCCTTAGAAGATATGCGACCACCACTCGAAATGCGCAGTGACTCTAATTGATTTAAGGCCCTCCTCCCTCGAGCCTCTGCCTTTTGATATTTCCCCAAGAGAGCGAGATAGCGGGCAGACCACAAAACAATATTAATTTTTTGCAACTGAAATTCACTAGAGTCCATTTCCACCGTTTTAGCATCTATGCCCTTAATTAGCCAACATTCAACCCAATTCTCATATGCCCACGAGGCCTTTATTCTATCTCCCTGTGATTTGTAGAGCCTCACTAACCTCTTCGCAATCTGAAACGCTAAGTAAGATATCTCGGGATCTTTCCTTACTAATTCATTCGACTTTAAATATAATTCTATTGCCTTCCTCGGTTTACCTTCTTGATCAGCTAACAGCCCTTTCCAATATAAAAAGACTCCTTTTGGCAATCCGTCTTCCCATCCCCTATACAACAGCCTATCTTCTTCATCGGTTTCAACAAATATTCTTGCAGTTTTCTTCAAAAAACGATCATCACTAGGCACACCATGAATAGGCAGGCTAACTTTCGCCAGATCTTTTCTATGCAGAACTTTTTTCACTCTTTTAGTCAGAGCTGACATAGTCAATAGATTTCGGGAACGTAAGTATGGAGAAGACGATCCCCCATTCGTTTCGGTAAGAATTAGTCCTGAGATTGTTTCTGAATCGATATCTTTACCGAGAAGGCTCTCGTGTAGTTCTATCCATCGATCTAAGATATATGATCCAACCCAACCATCCTCAATTTCTATTGCGTAAAGGTACTCTTGCGAAGCTTTACCTTTCTGTTTTCTTTCTTCATAATTTATTGCTTGCAACAAATGCCGGACACCGAGCATTCGATCTTTATACTCAGGATACCGTCTAAGTATTTTATCCAAACGGTACAAGTTATTTACTGGTTTGACATTCGACAAAACAATGGGCTGAGCTATGTTAACCTCAAGCTTAGGAGCTTCTCTTTTAGTAGCGCAAGACATAACCAAAATTTGTAAGGCAATAATTAAGTAGACTTTCTTCAAATTCAAACCTCTTCGTCACCATAACAAGTTAGCCCTTATATGTCTGTAATCCTTCAGCTGAAGCCTGGCCAGATAAAATTTGGCCACCATTTTCAATAAGTGAATTGATAACGCCCTCACGCACATCCTTCCGACAAAAAATCGCCATAACTCCACCGCCTCCAGCACCACAAACTCTTGCAAGGGTCGCGCCAGCCAAATGAGCTGCTTCACTCAACCTTCTGGTCTCTGTAGTTTCAATGCTTGGCCAAAGACCTTTTCTAATAGACCACTCCTCCGAAGAAAGAGCAAAAATCGCCTCACGATCCGAACGACGAACAGCAGAAGCCATATCACTTGCAACTCGGGCAATTTCGTTCAAGCCATCTAAAACCCTCCGATCACCATCAAAAGCTTGCTTAAAAATAAGCCAGTTATTGGTTCCCGAGGCTCTAGACTTCCCGCTGTAACACAGAATCAAATCTTCCGCTAAACCTTCAACCAATTCACTCCGGAGTGTGTCAATCCGCAATCCATCCTCGGGAAATTCCAATATGTTTAGCCCCCCCCTCAGACCACCCCAATAATCTTGACAGCCTGTAGGGACACGGATTAGCTTGGTTTCACACCCCTGAACAAGCTGGACTAGAGCCAATTCTGACAAAAGATCTGAGTTCAAATAATGCTGCCGGGCTCTATCAAGAACCCCGGCTATAGCAATACCTAAGCATGAAGATCCACCTAATCCCGCTCCAGACGGAGACTTAGCTTCAATTTCCATTTCAAAAGTAGGCAAATCTTTATCCCACAACTTCTGAATTAGAAGGCGTGGCCAAAGTAACTTTTCATCATCAACAACATCAGACCAATTAAAAGTAACTTCTTGCTGTTGATCAAGACTCCTTACAGTATAGAATTCGGTATCCACTATCCTGATTTTCACTTGAGCATGAAGTGTCACTGCTAAATTTACAGTACACGGATTGTCTAAAATGTGGAACAAAGGAGCAATATCCAAGGTTCCCCCAGCTAAATCAATCCTTGTGGGAGCAATCGAAGAAAATATCTCCATAGTATCTCCTAAATAACTCAAACAGGGTATCATATTAGTATATATTTACATTTGACACCATTTCACGCGGACAAGCTATGGAAATTGGAACCGAAAACAACAAAAGANATATTAGAATTTGCTATTGGGATAGNGAAAAAAGATACTTTGGAGCNCATAAAGCTGCTTTTGAGAATCAAATGCAAATACTGGGNGAAATTCAAACAGTCAAAATATCTTCCCTCGAAGATCCTNANTTCTTCCCATGTGATCTGCTCGTTGTCTCTGCTGAGCATGTTCCTGAAGACGANTTCTTAAAATGGCTNACTGGAATAGAGACCNGAATCATGTCTCAAGATAAGATTTGGACCCCTGCCCTTATTTTAGCAGACATCGAGTTTTCAACNNTACATCANCTACTTCCTTTNGCTTCAAAGTCAAACTGGTACTTCGATATTGTACACCCTCAACACCTTCTNTCAATGCCAATACGNATNGCCAACCTACTGCGGATACATGACCACCTCCATGANTTAAAGCGNTATGATGANAAACTAAACGCTATGCAAAATAAGATCGTTGAGATAGAANACTTGATGAGATCCATAACAGATTCATCCAAAAAGGATATTTCTTAGTGAGTTTTGTTGACCTTAGTAATCAGTCACCCAAAAGTATTGTAAGNCACTTTATCCTCCACACAAAAGGNAGTGGGCATCAGCTCCCATATGCTGACTATGCGATCATCGATGAATGGCTNCAGATCGAACCGGATCACGAAAGACTCATCCTCATACTCTCAGAGATGCTGCCCCCATTTTTCGAAAAGTACAGCAATCAAAATTCATACCTCAAATGGATCGATAAAAAAGTAAAAAAACAAATNGTAGGAAGGCTGGCCCAAGGCAGACAACAAATCATATGAACNCNAGCCATGATGATATTCAGATGATTACAGAACAGGANNTCNAAAANGGCACCNTNTTACGCCCNGGTAAAAACCTGATTTATTTTTTCCGNAAATNGAACCCCGACAANGATNAATTATTAGANGAACTCAGACATCTTAGTCTGCGTGTGAATATTCTTATGATGGANATTGACGAAAGCCCGCATACACCATTACATTTTGCAGTCACNNAGCTGCCATTTTATGTGCTGGTAGCAGATGGNTCCACTATCTATAGCTGGGCAGGCAAGGGNCANGCCTCCGCAATAGAAAAANCTTTATAAAAACAGAACTATGGAGTTTCTATGCNNCNCACCCAAAAAGGTCAATTTGAGCTAGACTTGCTTCAGCAAGGGCACTCCATCGTAGGGATCGATGAAGTTGGCCGAGGTTGCCTAGCTGGCCCGGTTTACGCAGCCTGCGTAGCACTAGATTATAGCCAACTCTATAAGCTNGANGATAAAGAACGAGGNTTNATCCGNGATTCTAAAAAACTAAGCCATAAGCAGNGNCAAAAAATAATACCNACAATTAAAGAGATTTCCCTAGAAATCGGCATCGGCAGAGCAACAGNTAGGGAAATAGAAAAGTTAGGAATATTAAAAGCNACGTTNCTGGCNATGACAAGAAGNTTAAANCAATTGAAACATAGTTANTCCTTCACAATACTTGATGGCAATGCTGTNATACCCGACTACAAAGGCANACAGAAAAATATAATTTCGGGAGACNAATACTGCTACTCAATTGCNGCCGCNTCGATCATCGCCAAAGAAAGCCGAGATGCAGAAATGCGNTTAATGGCTGATACCTATCCCNATTACGGATTTGAGAAAAACATGGGTTATGGNACTAAAGTCCACATGGAAGGTCTTGAGGAATTTGGAATTTGTACCGAACACAGAAGAAATTTCGCACCAGTAGCCAAAATNGCGCNGANAAANCCNACNATATAGGANCAAAAGGAGAGGATTGTGTCACCGCTATCTTATTAAAACAAAGNTGGANNATTCTNAGNCGAAACTATAGAGGNAAAGGCTTTGAAATNGATATAATCGCCNAAAAAGGCCATACAATCATTTTNNTNGAAGTTAAATCAAGATCAAAGATTNATGACNTTGNCANNGNTNTNATAAGCCNGNAGAAGANGGCTGCAATGCAACGTGGNGCACAATCTTACTTATNTTCAAACAAANCGNNCTACCTAACCCTTCGCTTCGACCTNGCNATATGCAAAGTTAATAAGCAAAGCGNATNCNCAGAANTATACCGATACGTGCCGGGCTTCTTTATCCCGGCCTANTNGNTCGGCCGTAAGTTTATGCTNTTTTTTTACTTAGCCTTGCTTTTCGGAGCATATCGGCTTTTGATACGAGCAGCTTTTCCTGTTCTTTCACGCAGATAAAAAAGTCTAGCCTGCCTTACTACGCCAGAAGAGACAAGTTTAACCGCAGATAGGTTTGGAGATACAACCGAAAAGGTTCTTTCAACACCAATGCTATTTGCTCCAGTCTTCCTTACNGTAAAAGAGGAATTAGCTCCNCCTTTCTTNTATCGGATGACAACTCCCTCAAAAGACTGAATTCTGAACTTTGANACNTCNGCGCCTTCTTGGATCTTAAAGTCAACCTTGACNGTGTCCCCAGTTCTAAATTTTGGCAANTTACTTAATTGACTAAAATTTTTCTGCTCGAATGCAGCTAGAATACTATTTTTCATTTTCGACCTATAAATTTGAATCAGGTTTAACTATCTGATTGAGTTGCACCTTTAAGAATTGTGCTAAGTACCGCAATCTTCTATTCCGGTCAAGGGCTTCTTGCCTATATGCTNGATTCATGTGCGCCACTATGTCTCAAATAGTGCCCCCCACTATAGGAAAAACCACAAGAAGATGGAACATACTAGAATAATTGATCGTAGACCAGCACCAATAATGTAGAAAAAACCTGACTAGACTCGCATTCCATTGGTTAAAATCATGTAGAAGGGCAANCCTTGAGGCAGTGGAAACCTCTTTTTCAGTTTCAGGTAAGTAGGCTAAAACCTTGGCCCCTCNATTGATATATGCCCCTACGATTCTTTTTTTNAATAAGGAGAAACCCAGNAAACGAGGGTTTATGCTATAAACATGACCAGGCTTAATGCCCCCAAGCCAAGGGACCCTAAACAAAACNGCTATTCCAGCCCGATAACATTCAGCTTGTCCGGCAAGTACTCGAGCACNNGGGTATTTCTGCAATAACATCCTTCGCTGATTAGTATTCCAAAAAAGGAACCATGCGTTTTGTAATATAAAGTGCTCGGCTGACTTGGACTCNATCCACTTAATTAATGCTTTAACNGTTCTCTCCCCATGCTCAGGCTTTATATCAAAAATCCAATTTTCTTGAGGAAAAAGCTCCATAAACTCCGAGAATGAGAGTATCGGTTGACCATCTACCAACCGAAGCTGTGTCAGTTCAGNCCAAGTCATNTCTGTTACTAGCCGATCAACACCGANCAGCCTACTNAGTGAATGATCATGAAAAAGAAACAAGACGTTATCAGANGAGATCCTTAAATCAGTTTCAAGCCAATGAAAACCAACCTTAGTAGCATTACTAAAAGAATTTTTNGAATTTTCAACNGTACCTTGACACAAACCNCGATGAGAAANCCAAATAGGGGATNGTTCAGACAAAATCACACCTTTCCGATTATTAAAGACTTGGTCAGAATAGGCTATCAAAGTAAGCCAAATTTTATCAAGTGCCTAAAGGCATCCTTGATATTCTGTCTTACAACATCCTAAATGAATANTAACCGAAAGTGATACAACCGTTCCAGAGGCAAACCATGAGTGATGAAAAATCAGTCCATCAAAACTATGAGCAATGGAAAGAAATAGCGGCCAAAGACTTAAAAGGGNAACCGNTCGAAAAAATAATAAGGCAGACTCCAGAAGGAATACCTATTAANCCTCTCTATACTGCCAGTGATCTAAAAGAGACACCNTGGCTCCACAGTACCCCCGGATCTCCNCCNTACACAAGAGGGCCAAGAGCCACAATGTATACTGTAAGNCCCTGGACTATACGCCAGTATGCTGGGTTCTCCACAGCGGAGGAATCCAATGCTTTTTACCGCAAAAACCTAGCCGCCGGNCAAAAGGGTCTTAGTGTAGCATTCGATTTGGCAACCCACCGAGGATACGATTCCGANCACCCTCGCGTCATCGGTGACGTTGGCAAAGCCGGAGTAGCTATCGACACTGTCGAGGATATGAAAATACTGTTTGANCAGATACCACTCAANAANATGAGTGTGTCTATGACNATGAATGGTGCTGTATTNCCAATTCTTGCTGCTTATATTGTCGCAGCTGAAGAACAAGGCGTGCAGCAACATGAACTATCCGGAACAATCCAAAATGATATNTTGAAGGAATACATGGTTCGCAACACCTACATCTACCCACCTGANCCTTCCATGAGAATAGTNGGCGATATCATACANTATACCAGCCAAAAAATGCCTAAATATAACAGTATTAGTATCAGCGGATACCACATTCAGGAAGCNGGNGCAAATTCAGCACTTGAACTTGCNTTTACTTTAGGTGATGGCTTAGAATACGTTAAAGCAGCTATCGAGAGAGGTTTAAACGTNGATNAGTTTGCGCCTCGTCTTTCATTTTTCTTTGCTATAGGCATGAANTTTTATATGGAAATAGCCAAGCTTAGAGCTGCGAGAACTTTGTGGTATGAGCTTATCCAACANTTTAACCCCNAAAATCCCAAGTCATCTATTCTGAGAACACACTGTCAGACCTCAGGTTACACCCTAACCGAACAAGACCCGTANAATAATATAATCAGGACNACGATTGAAGCTATGGCAGCCGGCTTAGGAGGGACTCAATCGCTACATACNAACTCTTTTGACGAAGCNGTCGGNCTACCNACNGACTTCTCNGCTCGACTTGCAAGAAATACTCAAATTATTNTTCAGGAAGAAACTGACCTGACCCATGTCGTGGATCCTTTTGGGGGNAGCTTTTTCATGGAAAAGNTNACTAAAGANTTAGTCGAANCAGCTAAAAAAANNCTGNANGANATTGAAGCATCNGGTGGCATGGTTAAAGCAATACAATCAGGATANCCAAAATTAAAAATAGAAGANGCTGCAGCCAAAAAACAAGCNCGNATTGATTCAGGCCTAGAAACGATNGTTGGGGTAAATAAGTATCAGCCAACCGAAAAAAGTGACTTTGANGTTCTCGACATAGACAATACCAAAGTNAGNNTGCAACAAGTTGCCAAACTTAAAGAGATNAGAGCTAATCGAAACCAAGCAGAAGTNGATAGCAGCCTAACAAANCTAANAGAAGCTGCTCTCTCCAAACAAAATTTACTGGAATCCGCCATCGAGGCNATGAAAGTGCGATCTACCGTGGGAGAAGTNTCAAANGTACTAAGAGAAGTATTTGGGGAGCATATAGCTAATAACCANACNGTAACTGCAGTTTATTCATCAGTATACAAGCAGGANGATATGTACACTCAAGCNCAAGAAAAANTCNGNGNATTTACNGCCAAAGAAGGNCGNTCACCGCGGATTCTAATCGTAAAATTAGGACAGGATGGCCACGACAGAGGNTCTAAAGTAATCGCAACCGGATTTGCNGATTTAGGATTTGATGTCGACATCGGGCCCTTATTCCAGTCACCTGAAGAAGCCGTAAAACAAGCAATAGAAAATGATGTACACGTAATCGGTGTGAGTTCCCAAGCAGCTGCTCACAAAACTCTAGTGCCTGCATTACGTAAAGCCTTGGACGAACACAAAGCGACTGAAATCATTATAGTAGTAGGAGGCATAATACCTGAGAAAGATTACACATTTCTTTATGAAAATGGAGCCTCTGGGATCTTTGGGCCGGGAACCCCAATACCTCAAGCTGCGAAAGAAACAATTCTGGCTATTGAAAAGAGTCGAGGACAGTTATGAATCCAGAGGAAATCCTAAAAGGAATTCTTGAAGGTGATATGAGATCACTGGCCAAAGGAATAACCCTAATTGAAGGAACTACACCTGATCAGAAAAAGAAAGCGCAATTTTTGTTAGCTAATTGTATTAAAATTAATAAACCTTCAACTAGAATTGGTATTAGTGGATCACCAGGCGTTGGCAAAAGTACTCTAATAGAAATATTAGGATGTAAATTAATAGATAGTGGATTTCGAGTTGCGGTGTTAGCTATCGACCCTTCATCACAGATAACTGGCGGCAGTATTTTAGGTGATCGGACTCGCATGGAAAGGCTATCAACAGAAAAAAATGCATTCATTCGGCCTTCGCCCTCTAAAACAGCATTAGGAGGTGTTTCCCCAAGAACAAGAGAAACGCTCCAATTATGTGAAGCCGCTGGATTTGACTATACGATCGTCGAAACCGTCGGCGTAGGTCAGTCCGAAACTCTAGTAGCGTCAATGACTGATATATTCTTGATGCTACAACAACCGGGTGCTGGAGATGAGCTGCAAGGCATAAAAAAGGGAATTCTTGAATTAGCTGATATCATTGCCATTACCAAATGGGACGGAGACAGTAAACAAAAAGCTGAGATTGCTCAATCTCAACATGTCAATGCACTGCAATTAGTCAAAAGTCATGAGAAATGGCAGGTCCCAGTTTTGCTTTGCAGCTCAACAGAAAAGAAAGGAATCCAACAGATAATCGATAAGGTAAACCTATTCATAAGCACCAATAAGAAAAACAATGAGTTCATAAGTAAAAGAAGGTCCCAAAATTCCAAATGGTTTAAAGAGGAATTAAATCATCAAATAATGGATAAAATCCTATCCATCTCTGGATCAGAAAAATCAATTAAAACAGCACTAGATCAAGTTATAAAGCAGGAGATACCTGCTCGAACGGCAGTTAACGAGATCATTGATGATATTTTTAACATACAATTAAAATAAGGTATTATTTCAGAATGTATCCATTGCCGTAGATGCTCTCAATCAAAACTCCAGCCGTGTTTAACCTTTTCCTAAGTCTTGAGACATGGCTATCAATCGTCCGAGGTGAAACCTTAACATTTTTCCAAACTTCACTACTAATAGTACTTCTAGAAATACATTCACCACGGCGTTCTAAAAGAAGCCTAAGTATCTTTGATTCCTTGCCGGTTAATTGTTCTCTAACTTGCGAAATCTCATCAACTAAAACGCCACAAATACTATCTAATCCTACATTCTTGTACCTCAGGTAGGAATCTCTGTTAGGAATATTCAACCCAACTATCTCGGCGACTTTCCATGATAAACTATGCGATGTTATGTTACCCGGCAACCAATTTTCAAAACAAAAATCACCTTCGTGATCTTCGCCAAAAAACATTAAAGGCGAGCTGGGAAATACCGTTTCCAGAAGCTGCACCAGTTGCTTCTCATTCAAAGAAATAATATCTAGATTAATCAGAACTCCACTTGGAACAAATCTCTTTTCCAATCGTCCAAGCTTAAGCAACGAATCTAATGATCGAAAAAGTCTTACGGCATAGTCGCCAATAAGTTTATGCGCCATGCTTTCTTCTTTATGACCACCTCTTTCTAAAACCCAAAGAATCCCCATGCTATTCCACCAACTTAATTGAATCCAAAGTGCAGACAGCCCAAGATCTAATGATCCCTGCTCTATAGCTCATAATAATCCCGGGAGAACGCTGATCATTCACCCAAAAAGCTGACTCAAAAGCAGTGCCAGGATCAAATACACCCATATTTTTTTGCACTTTTATCCCTAAAGCCGATACGTCTAGTCTACCAAGAGTAATTTCGTGATCTGACCATTTAGGCAGGATAAGCCATTTCTTTGCATCCGGTCCGACCCAAAAAGGTTGAGCAACATGCGAATTTTCTAATCTGACTTCTTTAATCCACTTTGTATTCACTTGATTTTGATACCACTCCAATCTAGCAACCCTCAATACGGCATCGCCTAATAAAGAATCACCTTCTATCCAAGCTAAGAAAATTCCTTCGTCACCTGCTGTTGCCGACCAGCTTTCAATCTGGCCATTTATCGGCAATCTAACCACACGCTCCCTAGTCATCAGGCCATTAACACCAACTTCTCTTACTTTAAACACGGGATTGCTGCGGCGATCAGAGGTGCCAACATCAAGCCAAATAGTTAGAGCCCTTTTCATATTAATTGGCAATACTACCGGTTCGCCTCTTGCTGAGAATCCATTAAATTTTTTTATCTTAAGCTTATTTCCATCAAGTAGAGCTAACATCACTTTCGAATTAGCATCTTCCAAAGCAATATCTTTCTGTTCCTCTTTATAAATCAACCATGCACCATCAGATTTAGGATAAACTCTTCCTTCAGCAATATCTTTTGAACCTAACTTAGCAGACTGAAGAACGGTGTTCTTAGTTAGGTCTCTAATTTGCAGAATCGGCCCAGTCTTTTTCGTCCCAGTTTTCAAATATACAACATCATTGGAAAAAAGCTTACCACTACCTAAAAATTGAAATCTACTACCCCAATTTAAAGTCATCAGTTTAGCACTTTCGAAAGCAAAACCTTTTGTTACAGCAATGTACTTCTGGACTTTACGACCATCTCTAGTAATACCAGCACCTAATAAAGCTCTGTTTTTAACATCCATAAAAAGCAGATTTTCATATCTAAGAACATCAGAGGTATGTGGCCACTTTTGACAAGTAACATCATCCACATTTCTGATTTCTGCCCAGTTAGAAATCGGCTCCTTATTTCCAAAATTCACACAGCCCGATAATATTTGCCCTAATATTAAATAGTTAGATAATAATTTTGAAAATTTCCAAATGAAATTAAAGTTTTTGAAAATCATGTCGAATCAACCCTTGAAGTCATCAGTACTGGAGAATAAGTCTATGACATACAAATCAATAGTATCCATATTTACTCTAACCTTTATTGTCATTTTAGGAGTCGGATGCTCAACCAACATAATACCAAGCTTTTCGAAAACAATTATAGAGCCAGCCGAATCAGTACAACTCCCTTATATAAAAAATTCGCCTGATGAATGCTACTTTTTAGATGAGTTCATGCCAATTCCAGATCGAATGGTTACTGGTAAAACGGGTCGAATGAAAATACGTTATTACACATATAAATCAGCAATTTACAAGGAGTACGATAAGCAACAAATTATTCTCGCATTCTATTCTCAGGACAATGAGTGTTGGTCATTATTCGAAGAACATTTCGTTCAGTTCTAATGATATAGAATATTATAGGATTCTTCTACTTCAAGTATTTTGAGTAACTAAACGAAATAATGTAAAATGAAGGTAGGCATACTCAAAAAGGTTCCTACTAATGTTTACATTCTTAACCATCATTACTACGCTAATACTTACAATCTCATGCAAAACACAATCACCACATACTGCACCAGTCGTCACCGAAAAGCATATCGTTGGAAAGCCGAAACTTAAACGCAACTTTTTGGAAGAGATACAGCAAGGCAATCAATATGCCAAAGATGGATTACTACAAGAAGCAATCCGATCATACGCCAAGGTTCTAAAAAAAAATAAAGGCCACTTACTCGCCCATAGAAATATCGGCATAGTCTACGTAAAAGCAGGTGACTATCAAAAAGCGATTAAGCATCTAACAAAATCTCTAAATACATTTAAAGAAGATTTTGAAGCAAATTACTATCTCGCTGAAGCACTTAGAGCAAAACGGAAAATGGGCAAAGCTATCTATCGATACAACAAATCTCTTGAAATCAATCCCAATGATTTAGAAACACAACTGGCACTTTCATGGAGCTATTACAAGATTCATGCTTACAAGGATGCTCTTAGAGTCGCATATAAAGCGCGTAAAAAAAATCGTAGCAATATACAGTTAACAATCATAACTGCACGCATACTCATCAAAATAGGTCAGCATCAAAAAGCCCTCCGAGTCATCTCAAAGTCAATGCCGCTAGCAAAAAAAATTGAGGTACCGCTGCTAAAAAGTGTCGAAGGTGATATATGGCTATCAATGAAAGAATGTGACAAAGCAGTTCTTTCTTTCCGACATGCCCTAAAAGAGCAGCCCTTGCTAGCTGGATCTCTTTTAGGTCTAGGCAAGTGCTTAGCTAAGGATGTGAGTAAAAGTGATAAAGCGCTTACCTATTTGCACAGAGCTATGCGCATCAAACCGCAGCTTACAGAAGGCTATTATCATATTGCGAAACTATATGAAGATTCAGATAAAAAACTATCGCATAAGTATTACAAAAGATTTGCAATGCGTGCTAAATCAAACCCTGAACTCAATACCCGGGTCTCGGAAGTTCTTGTGAAGTTAAAAGAGTGGGATAGCAATGTTGAAGAAAATAACTAGCTATTTGAAATGTCTTTAGTTTGAATATCAACCTACAAAATCGACATTTCTGCTTTCTTGTAACTCAGTAAACTTCTCCTCGCATCAAATAGATTCTTATAACTCTCATACCGGACCTTTAGTCGATCACATTCTCTGCGAGCATGAGAAAGCTGTTCCAAAAATTCTATATATTCAGGATCTATATCAGACAGCCTCTTAAGTTTGACATCACTGGTCTTCCCATCGTCATACTTAATCATCAATCGAGCTCTAGTCGTAGATTTCATCAACTCTAATCGTTCAGCTTCTTTTTTTGCATCCACATAGTCTAGGCCAACTTGATTGGTAATCCTAACGATTTCTTCTAATCCTAATTTGTCGCTATCATTGGTTTTTTTCTGATTTTCCCGAATTTTAGCCATATGACCTCCCTTGTTAAAAGTAATATATAACAATAAACAGGCCCAATCCACCTTTGTTAAAACATCAATTTATCTATTTATATTAATATCTTGTATATTATGTCGCGCTGATAACCTAAAGACTATGCGCATATTAGCCGAAAAAGCTTAATAGAGTCGGTAGGGAACGGACAAAATATCGTTACAAGGTTACCAAATGTCAAATTGCTCTCTAAATTTAATGAAACCAGCTGAATTTTTCAGAGGACAGGTATGTCAGGCGGCTGATTCTTTGAATCTAAAACTCGACGATCAAGTCGAATTCTACTTAGTCAACCTTCTCTGTGACTTCATCCATCCTTTCCAAAATGAGGAAGATGGTGAGCTTTTCGAAAAACCACTAGCAGTGCTGTTAAAGGAAGCTCTAGAATCAAGCCCAGGTGTTCAGTTAAAATTATTAAAGAAACTTGGCGATAACAGTCTATATATTGCCGGATTTTTTCAAGATTTTTTTAAGAAGAAAACTTACCCCATTGGCTACTATATAAATATGGGTTCAAGTGCTTACCAAAATGTTTCGAATATATTTAAATTAGAACACAAAGACCCCAGCTTTTATCTCATGTATGATGACCTTTCGAACGAATTCGAAAACTTAGTTGACATCGTCTCCGAAGTGGCCGAGCGAAGCCAAAGCACCGACCTATTGAATCAATCTAAATTTGATATGGAAAGTATCGAAAAGTATCTAATCGTAAAGTCTTAATCTGCTACATTACATAATAATCCGCTGTAGGTGCATGCATCTGCAGATACTTTGCTCCGTTCAAGCGATTAGTCGGAACAAGATCTGAAAGCATCCAGACAGGCACATGCGTATCACCAGAAGGTAAAAATAAAAGTACCTGAGCAACCTCCGCCCAAGTTTTATGGTCCCGCAATACTTCAGCCGACAATTTTATAATGTCATTTTTTTCTAAATTCATATGCACATGATTTGAATGCAAAACTAAACGATCAAACCTTCCTGTAGGCTCTATGCTGTGAAACTCAATTCGGTACCGATCTTGTTCTGTATTCTGTATCGAGCTAATCTTATATTCACCGCCAATCCTCAGAACTTTACCGGATCCTATGGCTGGAGATAGCAATAATAAAATAAAGAAAAATGTTTTCATTTTTAAATCCCTACTAAACTAATGAGACATTAATATCTTTTAGCACCCCGAGGATACCATCATCACAAATCCAATCTCGCACTCTTTTTATATCTTCATGTAGAGACCGATCTCTAACCATTTCGGGGCTTATTTTCCTAACATTATCGTATACTGCGTTAAGAGTAGCATTGGGTTTCAGAGGCTTTAGCATATCAAGACCTTGGCAAGAAGCCAACAACTCTATCGCCAATACCGAAGCAGTATTTTCAAGGACTTCCAGACATTTACGCGCCGCAATTGGCCCCATGCTCACATGATCCTCTTTATCAGCTGAAGTTGGGATACTGTCTACAGAAGCAGGGTGGCACAATACTTTATTCTCCGACACAAGTGCCGCTGCAACCACATGAGGAATCATATAACCAGAATTAAGACCTGACTCCTTAATCACAAAAGGGGGTAAGCCGCTCAAATTAGGATTGGTCAACTTCTCTGTTCGACGCTCAGAAATACTCCCTAGTTCAGAAATTGCAATAGCCAGAAAATCCATAGCCATTGCTATCGGTTGTCCATGGAAGTTACCGCCACTCAAAATACTGCCATCTTCAAAACAAAGAGGGTTATCCGTTACACTATTTAATTCGATAGTTATAGTATCTGTAACCCATTTTATGGCATCTCGAGACGCTCCATGAACTTGAGGTANACAGCGGAAAGAATAAGGNTCCTGAACTTTCCCACAGCCTNCGTGGCTTCCCATTATCTCATCCTGAGATTTATAGAGNGTTCTCATATTNTGAGCNACNAGTTGCTGNCCCNCCTGNGGCCTNNCCNCATGTATCCTNTCATCAAAGGCAATAGCCGTCCCCCTAATCGCATCNAGNCTCAAAGCNGCAATAACATCNGCACTGCGGCTTAGGGTTCCNGCTAACTTCAANGCTTNNGCAGCTAATACNGNCATGAANTGAGTGCCATTAATCAGCGAAAGNCCTTCTTTCGGCTGAGGAGACAAAACTTCAACTCCAANGCTTTGACATACANCAGCTGCGCTTTGCAGCTCGCCNTNATACCATACCTTNCCNTCTCCCATCAGACCCAAAGCCAAATGAGCTANTGGAGCCAANTCCCCCGAAGCACCNACACTTCCCTTNGTAGGTATGNCTGGTAAAATATCANNATTTAANAAANNTAAAATACAATCTAGGCACNTTTCAGTCACACCNGAATGNCCCAAAAGAAAAGTATGAGCCCTNAGGATAAGCAAGCNCCTTGACACCTTAGCTTCTGCCAAAGGACCTGTNCCACAAGCATGAGANCGNACTAAATTTTCTTGTAATTCCTTCAGAGANGAATCTTCTATCCGAACATCNGATAGGTAACCAAAACCAGTNTTAATACCATAATGAGTGTNACCAGAAAGGAGAGCTTGNTCTACAATTCCACGATACTTCAGNAGCCGATGACGGGCCTGCTCGGTTANAACAANATTAGGTTTAGGCTTTGATGATAATNNACTCAGAATATCAGGNGTAAGTTTATCAAGNCCCAATTTAAANGGTAAAGACATCTATAGACCTCGGAGATTTAGACTNTGTAAAAGCTTNATCCTTGCAGCNCGATCATCGGCNCCATANATCCAAGAACCNGCNACCAGCACATCAGCTCCGGCATCAACCACTNGCTTNCCAGTCTCTTCATTAATNCCNCCATCAACNTGNATATGGACNTTATCGANNCGNCCTATCTTTTCCAACATTTCTCGAGTCGCACTAATCCTTGGAATAGCACTNTCAATGAACTTCTGACCACCNAANCCCGGATTCACCGACATNACNTTAATCAAGTCGATATTTTCCANNAGCGGCTCTAAAAATGATAATGGGGTNCCAGGATTAATCGCAACTCCAGCCTTTACTCCGGNAGATTTGATCAACTGCACNAGACGATACGGATGAACAGCAGCCTCAATATGAAANACCAANAGATCAGCTCCGGCTTCNATATAAAGAGGAGTGACTTCATCTGGATTACTCACCATAATATGGACATCAAGGGGAATATTAGTAATCTTTTTCATAGCTTTNATAAAAGGCAAACCNTACGTTAAATTNGGAACATAATGTCCNTCCATAACGTCCACATGATGCCAATCAGCNCCACCNTTCTCTATTTCNGAAAACTCGCTGGCGAAGTTCATNGGATCAGCNGCNAANAAAGAAGGNGCNACAATTACTTTTTTANCGTTCAAGATCTTTAACCTTATTTTGTATTNAGACTNCCACGCCGNACCATTTTTTTTCTTACAATGGTAGATTTAAGACGGCTCATTCTATTGATAAATACTATTCCATCGATATGATCAATCTCATGCTGGAGGCAAACNGAAAACAAACCATCAGCATGAACTTCAAAAGTCTCACCATTCTCNTCNTGGGCCTCTACCCANACCTCAGCAGCACGNTCTACGAACTCGAATATTTGGGGAAAGCTTAGACAGCCTTCTTGCCATGANATNTTGCCTTGTTTCTTCACTATACGAGGATTTATGAACGTATAACGTTGGTCATGCCANTACCGTTTTTCCTCATCCTGCTCGTCCTGCTGAACCCAAGGGATGTANATAGTCAAAACCCGCTTAGCAACCCCAACTTGATTTGCGGCTAGACCAATGCCATTGGCACTATCCATCGTTTCATGCATATCNTTAACAAACTGCTTAAGTTCANCATCAAAACTCGCAACTTCGTCAGACTTTGTTTCCAGCACTTTTGCCGGCCATACAAGGACATCTAACTTCGCCATATTTCGCCTANCATATATTTNATACATCAAAAAACTGGGGAACTATATCATAGGTATGACTGGGTTGCGAGCGTGAGATTTCACTNTNTTTATAGNGACTTATGATTTTTGGGTCCNGAAATTTCTTTCAGCGCCTGATCCCAGACCTTCTCTGACCGCTCCCAGAGAACCCCNAGCTGGTAGTCTAGAGCCTGNACAAGTTTNTTTCTAACAATAAGNTCTTCNGCNTGCCAAAANAGCGGNACNCCTTGNTATGGGATCGAAAGCACAAATACCCAGCAAGAACCCGATANCATCAACTTAAATAGCATNTTAAGCAATAACATAGTCGTACCCTCCAAAAATACTAAATGCCTATTAAGGATACAAAAAAAGCCCCCTAGTCTCAAACTAGAGGGCTTTCTATAATTGTTAGGTCGATTTTAACTAGCTAACTGCTTAGGAGAAACATCGATCTTTGGAATACTATCAAGGTTNTCAACCTCTTTGCCAAAAACCAAGTCAAATACTTCCTCATANTCTTTGACAAAATGTACAGTNAGCTTCTTTTTAAAATTTAGCGATATCTCATCATATACGGGCTTATTTTTCTCCGGCAATATCACAGTTGTTAAACCCTCTCTTTGNGCAGCCAGTAACTTCTCCTTTAGCCCTCCAATTGCNAATACTTTACCNTGAATCGTAATTTCACCCGTCATGGAGGTTAGTTTCTTAGGNCTTCGACCCAATAATGCAGACAGCATTGAAGTNGCCATAGCAGTGCCAGCACTTGGNCCATCCTTCGGAACNGCACCAGCAGGCACATGNATATGCATTTCACTTTCATCTAGAACTTTNGGNTCAAANCCAAAATATTCACTTCTTGATTTNATATAACTCAACGCAGCATGGGCTGATTCTTTCATAACATCACCAAGCTTACCTGTAAGACTCAGCTTCTGAGTACCGCTGGTAATAAGATTTGTTTCGATGGCCATAATTTCGCCGCCGTATTGGGTATANGCCATACCCAATGAAACNCCNACCNGAGACTCAGAATGATAAAAGGTGTCTCCAAACCTCTCAGCACCAAGATGCCTTTGAATAACAGTNGGNGTCAGGCGAATCTTNGATTTAAAATCCCTATTATCGTCTTGAGCTTCNGCATACTGCCTTGCTATTTTTCGACANACAGAAGCTATCTTTTTCTCCANCCCCCTNAGACCACTCTCTCTGGTGTANCCGTTAATAATCGCTGTNACAGAATTACGCGAAAAACTNATATTAGCNTCTTTNANGCCNGCTTCTNTNACTTGCCTTGGTATAAGATATTGATTTGCTATAACCAACTTNTCTTCTTCNGAATAGCCAGAAACCTCAATAATCTCTAACCTATCNCGAAGNGGNCCNGGAATNGTCTCNAAGGTATTGGCATTAGCNATAAACATAACNCCTGANAGNTCGTAAGANACNCCTANATAATGGTCAACAAATTCATGATTCTGCGCNGGNTCCAGAACTTCCAANAAAGCAGANGATGGATCCCCACGATGATCACTACCCAATTTATCAATTTCATCNAACATGANGACAGGATTACTCGATTGGGCAGCNTTTATNCCATTTATAAGTCGCCCNGGGAAAGCACCCACATATGTTTTCCTATGNCCNCGAATATCAGCCTCATCTCTNACCCCACCNAGAGAAATCCTCTCAAANTTNCTTCCCATNGACTTGGCNATTGATTTACCTAGGCTTGTTTTNCCTACTCCAGGAGGNCCNACAAAACAAAGAATAGGACTCTTTGCNNCCTGATTAAGNTTCTTTACNGCCAAGTATTCGATGATTCTATCTTTAACCGGCTGTAACCCATAGTGGTCTTCATCTAATATATTNTTCACATGTTTCAAATCTAGNTTGTCNTCACTATGAATACCCCAAGGNAAAGCCAGCAAAGTATCAATATGAGTCCGAGTTAANGTNGCTTCACTAGTATCTTGGTGCATTCTCTCTAANCGCNNCAGCTGCCGAGTGACTTCTTCNCGAGCCTCATCATGCATNGCACTTTCTTCTAGCTTCTGCCAAAGGGCCTCTAATTCCTCTTTGCCATCAGAGTCACCTAGCTCAATCTTAATAGCACGCATTTGNTCTCTAAGATAATGCTCCCTTTGAATGCGNCCGATCTCTTCTTTTGCATTAGACTGAATNCGNACCTGCATTTGATAAACTTCAATCTCTCTAGCTAAGCAAGCATATACNCTCTTNAANCTTTCAACCGGGCTATTNACAGCTAAAATTTTCTGCGCCTCAAAAACTTTTAAACCTAAATTCGANGCGACTAAATCTGCTAGCCGNCCNGGGTCAGANACATCNTCCAAAATCATTANNATNTCNGGGGAAAGCACCTTNCCTAAGCTAACNACTTTCTCTAAATTTTCTCTAACNGATCGAATCAANGCATCGACATCACTNCCNGGGTTAATAATCGTTGGCTCTGTAAATTCACTGATTGTAACAGTAGGAAATGGCTCTACTGCATTNAAGTTCTTCACCAAAGCNTTAGANAGGCCTTGAATNANNACCTTCATCCGNCCATCNGGTAATTTTCTNGTACGCATGATCGAACAGATCGTTCCNATATCATAAACGTCAAACGGTGGCTCNAGAGAACTTTCAAGCCCTAGACCCTCTTCACCTGCTACCTTGAAAGCTGAAAGAAATATTTTACGTTCGTTTGCCAAACTATGCTCGACNGCATTGATACATAAATCTTCATTTATAAATACNGGAACGATCATNTTTGGAAAAACAACAATATCCTTTAGCGGAAGCAGTGGCATTTCAGAATCACTATCTAAACTCTTATTTCCCTCATATTCAGCCATTCCGCGACTCCTAACTAANTTAGACCCAACNTAGGTCNGTTTACCAGACTCTTCATACTTATTATTCGGTCNGACATGTCTTTTCATTAGCANCGNTNGTAAATTCTTNGCNCNANACNATTGTNNCTCAATGNGAAATGGTCATCTTATTTTAGTAATAACATTTAGATCGCCAACNCTCTTATCCAANGCATCNCCTAGATTTTTTAATGTGAAGACNTTGCCTTCTTCTAATCCTGGCGGAAAAGAATATTNTCTTTCNAGTTTTTGTTTNTCGACAAGTATCGAATTATCTTCTGNGGTTTTTGAAATTTTTCGAGTCCACTTAAGAATTTTTGTGGCTCCAGAAATGGCTTCACTCNGATCAAAGAAAACGAACATTNTCAGATCAAGTGACCTATGGTGNGCNACCCAGTCTTCNTATTCGATGCNGTCGTAGGTCACGCCAGCACANAAACTGTCTAGAGANGCTAGATCAGNNTCGCTANNNCCCTCTGAAGANGGAACATCTTTTTTTTTGATTTCCCCTCTTTATCNGACATACTACTTCTTCTTCTCTNTTGGCACAGCAACGCTAACCATGGAAGGTCTTANGAGACGATCCTTATATAAATANCCNGTAGCNAAGACATCTAGCACNTTTTCTTCNGACACTTCTTCGCTTTCAATTCTCTGGATACCNTGATGAAGNTTTGGATCAAATNGNTGANCCTTGGCCTCNATTTCCTTTAGNCCTGCTTTTTGNAAGACATCAAATATTTGNCTTTTGACCAANAGCATGCCCTGCTGATAGCTATTATTTTCGTCAAGCTCGTCATCTTCAGGNCAAGCCTTNGCCAANCTATCTAATACNGGNAGAAAATCAGATAAAACATCTTCATTACAATATTTATAAAAATCTGATCTCTCTTTCTCTGCNCGCCTCCTGAAGTTCTCTAGATCTGCTCTAGACCTCAAATACTGGTTTTGAAAATTCTCAGACTTTTCTTTTTCTTNCGTAAGNTCTTTTTGNAAAGCTTCTATATCAACACCANTATCACTATCAGNCCCAACGGCTNCANCNTCACCTTCAACCACAGCNCCCTCAACGCCANCATCNGGTTTTAACNCCTCACTGTCAGCTTGTTTATGTTCAGACTGTTCATTNGANTTTTTATTATTTGNGTCTTCTGAGCTCATATTTTCTATCATCTTAATCTTTACTCTTTGCGAAACTTATTAGTTGCCANGAAAATNAATACAACCACAGACGACATACTGCAAGTTTTACTANGNCCGAAATAAACATCAANCGTGCNATCAAAATNCCCACNNNATAAATNCTATAAATACAGNNTCTTGCAAACCANAATCGACNTGACTTACTAATTATANCGCTCCTATGNTGCATAGCAGTGGGCATAATTTGCCCTGCCCTATTTATTGTTCANCGTCAAGTGAATAGTCNCAGATNNAGGGTTTTTGAGGTAATTTCCCATTGTACATTGACAGCAATGTGGTCCCCTGTTAGAAATTTCCTCAAGTTATGGGTCTTGATTTTATAATTAGACATTCTGTTTGCTTAGATTATTNGTTTAAANCACCCTTGGAGCTGTATTCTAGTGGACCACGTAATCCAAGATTCTCCCGAAAAAGATGTAATTAGTAAANCATCAGGAGAAAATCTGAGACATGAAATTCAAAAATCAAATTTCGCTCACCGCGGCATTAATATACACGACAGAGAACTAATTGAGAGNCTTGATAAGTACTCAATTGAAGATGTAGTCGAACTTAAGATATCACGATTCTTAGATCAAATCGGAACATTTTACCCCGAAAATACCTATGAATTGATNATGTCNAAAGTTGAAAAGCCACTTTTGATTCAAATCTTACGGCGNGTAGGCGGCAACCAAGTCCAAGCCTCTAAAATACTCGGTATCAACAGAAATACNCTTCGAAAGAAAATAAAAATGTATGGTCTATAATTCGGATTTTAATNANTTCGAAGGACCATCTTGGTATANATTCTGAAANGATACAAAGCTTGGCTCAAAAGCTAACTTCAAAGTGGTCAGTGAGCCGTGCCTGTTTTTACCGACTATAACTTCAGTGATACCAGCCTGCTCGGAATCAGGGTTGTAGTATTCATCACGGTATACAAAAAGGATCATGTCAGCATCCTGCTCCATCGACCCTGATTCCCTTAAATCGGAAATCTTGGGACGTTTATCAGGCCTTGCGTCTGGACCACGATTCAGCTGTGCAAGGGCGACCACAGGCACATGCAGCTCCTTTGCTAATTGCTTAAGTCCCATCGAGATCTCAGATATCTCTCTCTCACGACTTTCTGAAGCCTTACCATGCCCTGACATCAGCTGAAGATAGTCAATAACGACCAAATCAAGACCAAACTCCTTATGGTATCGACGACAACGACTACGCAACTCCATCAAGCTAATTCCGGGAGTCTCATCTATGCCTAAATTGTCCTTACACTCATATAAGCGACGAGCTCCTTCCATCAAGCGATCCTGCTCCTCATCACTTAGATCTCCTTTTCTCAGTCTCTGAGAGTCAACCCTTGCAACTGAAGATAGCACCCGGCTCATCAATTGCTCCTTACTCATCTCTAACGTAAAGATAACTACTGATTTCTTTTCGAGAGCTGCATGCGTAGCGACATTTAAGATTAAAGCTGTTTTACCCATACCAGGTCGAGCAGCTAAAATGATCAAATCGCTCCCCTGCAACCCACCTGTTAGGCTATCCAAATCGGTAAAGCCTGTTGGCACACCGGTAATAGACCCATCAGATTCTAATTTCTTCTGGATATCCTCAATCGTCGATTCAAGGACCGCATCTGCCTTAATAACTCCCTTGCGGTCGTACGAACCAGAAATCGACAAGAACTCTTTCTCAATACCTTCCACAAAAGATTCTACGCTACCATCAAATGACATCGCCCCATCAATAGTACTTTGACAGGCTTGAATAATCCTCCGGAGGAAAAAATACCTTCTTACAATAGCGCCATAGTGTTCGATATTTTGCGTTACTGGACAGTTTTCCGTTAGCTCAATTAAATACGCAGCACCCAAAACATCCTGATCGGACTTTTCTCTTAATCTCTCCGAGACCGTCAAAATATCTACCGACTCACCGGCACCCGAAAGTTCAATAATTGCTTCATATATTTTTAGGTGAGCATCGATAAAAAAGAATTGAGGTTCTAGCAAACCCTCAATTAAAAGAAGACTTTCCCTGTCCCGTAAAACACCACCAAGCACGGCTTTTTCAGCGGAAGCTGAATAAGGAAGAGTTTGTTTCTCACTGAGCAACTCATTGGTCAAAGAGAACCCCCACACACACAAAAGGCATACCCTAAATTAGGGGATGCCCTAAAAAATTACACCGATAAATTATTTACTGAGCAACTACCCAGACTTTAAATTTAGCAACAACTTCTGGATGAAGTTTAACTTCAGCTGTATAAACACCAACCTTCTTAACTTCTTCGGTCATGCTAATATCTTTTTTACTAATCTTTAACCCCTCCGCCACCAACAGCTCTTCCAATTCAGCTGTTGTAACAGATCCAAAGATTTTTTCCTCTTCACCTACCTGCTTAGTGACAGTAACAGAAGTTTTTTCAATATTCGCCGCTAACTTCTTAGCTTCTAGCAGAACTTCATTCTTTCTCTTCTCTAGAACACGCAGCTGATGATCCAACTCCGACTTGTTACGTTCATTCGCAAGAACACCTAACCCTCGCGGCAACAAGAAGTTTCTAGCATATCCATCCTTGACCTTTACAATATCACCAATGCCACCCAAAGAAGGAACATTCTGACTTAATATAACTTTCATCTGTTACCTCACTTCGGACTTAGTTGCAGCTTCACTAGACAATTCTACTTTGCGTTCGTCGACATTTACTTCATCAGCAACCTTAATTACAAGATGACGCAAAATATTAGTATCAATACGGATTAATCTCTCCGCTTCCGCAATGTTAGCAGGAGTAGAAGCCAACTTATAGTGTGAGTACCCACCTCTAAAGCTCTTCTTAATTGGATAACATAACTTACGCATGCCCCAATCATCCTTTCGCAATATTTCGCCACCTGCATTTGTTAGAACTGCTTCGTAGCCTTCCAAAACTTTCGTTTTTTCTGCTTCCTGCAATTCGCCTTTAGTAACTAAAGTAAACTCATATTCCCTATTCAACTTCATTCTCCCTTATGGTTTAAACAGCTAGACCCAAAACAACAGGGACCAGCAAGAGAGTCACTGACTCTTAAATAATTGTGTTAGCCTCTGTTTTACCTCATCCAGCACGCTAGATTGATAAGCCATCAGCTCTTGCTCAGATAATGCTCCTAAAACCCAATTAGTAACATCTCCCTCTTCGGGTCTTTTAGGGCGACCCACCCCAATCTTAATCCTGTGGAAATCCTTGCACCCTGATTCTTGGACAATGCTCTTTATGCCATTATGACCGCCATGGCCACCACCCGTTCTCACTTTAACCTTACCGGCTTCCATATCTATGTCATCGTGCATTACCACAATATCACTGACATCAACCTTAAAAAAACGNGCAGCTTGCGCAACCGATCGACCGCTGAGATTCATGAATGTTTTNGGCTTCAAGAGCACACAACTTTCATTCAAAACNGAACCTTTGGCAAAGTCGCCTAAGAACTTTTCTTCTAACCACTGAATACCTTCNGAAGAAGCCANCTCATCTAGGACCAAAAAACCCGCATTATGGCGNGTAGTTTCATACTTAGCACCTGGATTACCTAGCCCAACCAAAAGTTTCACAGAGTCATCCAAGTTATGCGTACATTAAATCCACATGCAATGGCAGCCTTTTAACAGCGTTAATCTGCAAGTCNTTAATAAAAACGACTTTAGATTCGCCATTCAAAGAAAGATTAAACCTACGNCCTTCNGCCTGATAAGCTTTATGCAACCANTTTGCATTTAGCTCAATAGAAGTAGCCTTTCCCTTATCTAAAATAACTCCGGGAATCCTACCTTCGACTCTAATTTTACGATTATAGCCTTTTCCGGTTTTTTCCCGAACGGTAGCTTCNATGGTCACCAGTTCGCTTGACATANTTTATAGCTCCTAAATAATCTTTCAATATCCGGCGTTTAGACTAATCTGCTTCATAACAGCTGCTGCCGAAATATAGAGCTTAGTCTTATATAAGTATCCAGGCTCGCATGCAAGCTCTGAATCAACTTTTTGACTATTATTTATACAAACAAAGAGCTAATAGAATCAGCATGATGAATGCGCCTAATAGCTTTACCCAATAAATTCGCCACAGAAAGCTGAACAATCTTNGNGCACTCTTGNGCCTGCTTGCTCAACNTAATCGAATCTGTAACCACAAGCTCCTTTAANCAGGAGTCTGTAATCCTCTCTACGGCNCTNCCACTAAGGACNGGNTGGGTNATTGCCGCACTTACTGATANAGCCCCNTGCTCCATAATGGCTGCTGCTGCCTTNCAAAGCGAACCGCCAGTATCGCAAATGTCATCAACAATGAGACAATTTTTNCCACTGACATCACCNATCACATGCATAACNGCACTTTCGTTNGGTGAATCACGCCGCTTNTCGACAATAGCCAACCCACAATCATAATGCTTAGCCATTGCCCTNGCCCGCTCAACNCCCCCAGCATCAGGAGANACNACNAAAAGATCTTCGACATTACGAAAGTATGGACTAAAAATNGGCTTAGAGAAAAGGTGGTCNACAGGGATATTAAAGAAACCCTGAATNGCCGATGTGTGCAACTCCATTACCANCATGCGATCAATNCCAGCAACNGTATAAAGATCAGACACCAATTTAGCTGTTATTGGNGTTCGTGGNGCACTCTTTCTTTCCTGNCGAGCATAACCAAAATACGGNAACACCATTGTAATCCGATGCGCAGAAGCCCTTCGGCATGCGTCGACCAAGATTAGNGACTCTAATATATGATGATCNGCAGGGTCAGAAGTNGTCTGNACAATAAATACATCTTTCCCTCTGACATTACTTTGAATTTCNACTCTAGTCTCACCATCCGAAAATTTGCCAACNATNGCNTGGCCNAAAGGTGAATCTAAATATTCACAAATCTTCTCAGCCAAAGGNTTGTTAGCGTTGCCTGAAAAGACCAACATTTCAGTTTCCATTTAGGCTACCCTTTTNATTAAGANTTTTCTTTAATTATAGTGATTTTTANAAAGGATGCGCANACATAAAAGCATAAATGGCTGGGGCGGCAGGGATCGAACCTGCGCATGCTAGAATCAAAATCTAGTGTCTTACCGCTTGACGACGCCCCAACTAAGACTCGAATTTTGGGCAGGAATCCTCCTGAACTCCCGGTGCGAGTATATACCTTAGTCTTTAGCTTGAATCCAGACTTAATTTTAAGAATNTATCAATCTANANNGANCNNAGGTATTATCGCGCTAACACTCGATAATNTTGGNTAAACTACAGAATAGTTCCCGATGCGTCAAGAACAGGTGAGATTATTATTCAGCAGATGCTGGNGGCAAGAACTTATGNGTACCATCTTGTCGCCGCCAAGAGAANNNCCCTGATTCCTCNTCGTAACTGAGGATCCAAGCACCATGAAAGGATTCCATATCAGTNACAATGCGATCCGAAACTTGATCAACCACCAAGTCTTGAAACCCCCTNCGNACNGCNCTACCNCCAAACTCCCCATCGTGACCTAAAGCCACCAACGCNTCNACCAAGCTCCTATCAAGNTCAATCCTTATGCTTTTTTCNTGAATTCGATCATTAAGGCCTTTTAGCAANCGNTTNACAACCCTCTCTAAACTTTTAGCAGTTAATTTTTTGAAAACAACTATNTCATCNATNCGATTAACCAGCTCCGGCTTCAGGTGGGANGCCAAGGTTTCCCTTACTATTTCNCCATATCCATAAGCAGTCTTATTTCTCTTTTGNGGNAGNATCAGATTAGANGTCATTATNATAATAGTATTTTTAAAATCAGTAACTCTGTCATTACCNTCNGTAAGACGNCCATCTTCAAAAACTTGAAGAAGAATATCCAAAACCTCAGGGTGAGCCTTTTCAATTTCATCCAGCAAAACAACAGACCANGGCTTTTGCCTCACNGAATCAGTCAATTGACCNCCCTCACCATANCCAACATANCCAGGAGGGGCCCCCAGTAAGCGCGATGCCTGATGCTTTTCCTTAAACTCGGACATATCAAAGCGAATCATTTTGGACTCATCATCGAAAAGCTCCCAAGCTAAAGCTTTAACCATTTCGGTTTTACCAACACCCGTAGGACCAGCAAAAAGAAATACCCCAAGGGGTCGATTAGGATCATTTACTCCGGCACGACACCTCTTCACGGCCTTAACCAAAACACTAACAGCTTCTGATTGACCGAAAACTCTTTGTTCCAGCCTCTCCTCCATTGTTTTCAACTTGTCTAGCTCGGCCTCCAGTAAACGACCTGCTGGAATTCCCGTAGAAGTAGACACTACATCACTAATCTCCCAAGTACCTACGACCTGACGCAGAAAACCATGTGTGGCCTGCATTTCAGCCAACTCCTCAGTAACAGCTTCAAGCTCTTCCCTCTTTTTTGGAACTTCCACATATTGAAGTCTAGCGGCGAATTCAAAATCCCCTTTGGCCTTAACCTTTTCATCAAGAGCCAACAAATCCTCCAACTCCGACTCTATAGAGCTCATCTTTTTAGAGGCTTCTTGGTGATTGCGCCACAAAGACTCTAAGGCCTGGCATTCTAAATTTAGCTTATCGAGCTCTACCTGAACCTTAATCCTATTGCGCTCTCCTTCAGTAAGAGCTTGTTTCTCCACCTCTAATTGCTCTATCCGTGACCGCAAAGCTTCCACCTCTCTGGGAACAGAGTCGATTTGTATCCGCATCCGAGAGCAGGCTTCATCGATTAAATCAATTGCCTTATCAGGCAAACGCCTATCAGGAATATACTTTAGAGACATATTTACAGCAGCGGTCAAAGCCTCGTCAGCAATTTTTACTCCATGATGTATCTCATACTTGACCTTTAAACCCCTCAAGATTGAAATAGCCATACCAGCGCTAGGCTCTTCAATGTACACGGTCTGAAACCGTCTTTCTAACGCACTGTCTTTTGCGATATATGTTTTATATTCTACTGAGGTAGTAGCCCCTATACAGTGGATCTCCCCCCTCGCTAACGCCGGCTTCATTAAATTAGCAGCATCTGTGCCGCCTCCACCAACATTACCAGCTCCCACTATGGTATGGATCTCATCAATAAATAAGACAATTTGTCCTTCCAGCGAAGAAACCGCATTAATAACATCCTTTAGGCGCTCCTCAAATTCTCCTCGATATTTTGCTCCCGCTAGCAAGGCACCCATATCGAGGGACAAAACCCTAACACCCTTCATCGACTCTGGGACCTGTCCTAGAGCTATCTTAAGAGCAACCAATTCGGCTACCGCCGATTTACCAACACCAGCCTCGCCAATGAGGAGTGGGTTATTCTTTTTCTTGCGACCCAATATCTCCAGAACCCTGCGGACCTCCATATCCCGACCGATAACGGGGTCCAACTTACCGCTCTCTGCATTCGCAGTGAAATCGACTGTGTAGTCTTTCAATACTTTATCGAGTTTTGGTGCCAGTGTTTTTGTTTCAACAGCCTCATCAATCGAATCCTTTGGGGATGAAGAAAATTCGCGCACCTCCTCCGATCCATCCACGCGGTCAAAACTACTTTCTTGAAAAGCATCGGACTTTTCTTGCTGGATACGACACTTGGCTAAAGCATTCTTTAGGGCTGTCGACCCACCCTCCAAAAATGTCATTAGCATCTTTGGAGTAATCAGTACGCTCTTGTCATCAGCAGATTTTTCGACACGATCCAAACAATGCTCGAGCCTCCCACCAAATTCTATTTTCTTGTGCCCAAATACCCTCGGAATTCTGGATAGATATGAACGCAAGCTGGCATCTATCTGCCTTGCCTGCGACTGCTCCAAAACCCCTTCGTTGAGTAACGCCAAAGCAACGTGCTCAACCTCTAATTGAGCATGCCCAAAGCTTTTTGCAAACTTCAAACCATTATGAAGAGACTTCTGACTGTGAAAATCATACTTCGATACGTCCATAAATCCCCTTCCTCGCTCTATGCACATCGGCATTCAAAGCAGAAAAATAAGGAGGGACCAACAAAGCAATTCTAAGTCACTAATAATATGTTATTTTGAGGATTCAGCATACTTGAGCCTAAGATCCGTAAGTGCGCCTTTAAGGAGTTTTTCTTCATCTGCATTCAAATTACCTTTGGTTTTCAGCTGCAGCATTTCAATAATATCTATATTTTGCTTAGCCAAGGGCAGATTGGCAGCACCCTTTGAATCAATACCCATGTATGATAGTGCTGCCGAACAAAACCCTAAGATCAAACCAGAAAAATCAACTGGACTTACTTCCTGAGACATCAAGCGTTCCCCGTATGAGAGTAGGTAGAAAAAATAAAATATCACCGCTCACTCAATCGATTCAATTCAAAATCACAATTCTATCAAGAAAAGTTCTTTATTAATGATTTTTATTGACAAACACTTACATATAGTCCAGCTTATGCTTCCAATCTACAGCGGGGATGTGGTGGAATTGGTAGACACGCCGGTCTTAGAAGCCGGTTCTTCGGAGTGAGAGTTCAAGTCTCTCCGTCCCCACCATTTTCTTTAAACTGAAATTTGAAAACACACTTGCCTAGTTATTAAAAATAACAGATACTCATCAACTCTCAGATCGCCAGACCTTCTTAGTTAAGATATAGCTGAATAAAAATTCACCTTATCAGGCTTGTGGATAAAAGATCATTAAATCTATTTATATACAGCAATCATTTGATAATATTGGGAAAAAAATATCCACAAGGATGGGCATCTCTTGTGGATAGTTCTATTTATATTGTCCAATCTTATTTAGCCAGAGCCACCTTCGCTTTACCAACCAACTCATTAAAGCCAGTGATATCATGAATCGCCATATCAGCTAAAACACTTCGGTCTAGATCGACTTCAGCTTTTTTCAAACCATTCATAAGTTCAGAATATCTCAAACCAGCTGCTCTTGAAGCCGCATTAATTCGAACTATCCAAAGCTTTCTAAACTCTCTTTTTCTTACGCGTCTATCTCTAAACGCAAAAGATAGACCTCGACGAACTACATGGATAGCAGTCCTAAACCTGTTATTTCGGGAACCTCTGTATCCCTTGGCTAAACCAAGAAGCTTTTTTCTTCTTCTTCTGGCTTTAAAGCCGCGTTTTACGCGCGCCATAATCAAACCCCATCTAAAAACTCTCTTCGAGAGCTATTCACAAAAATGCTTTAAGTATTTTTAACCGTTCGGCAAGCAACGCAGGACAAGACCAACATCAGCCGGCACTACATACCCTGGTTTTTTCAATTTATTTAGTCGAGCGCGATTCTTTTTTGTCAGAATGTGACGCTTGTTTGCATGGTTACGCTTAATTTTGCCTGAAGACAATATACGGAACCTTTTTGCTGCTGCTCTCTTAGTTTTTATTTTTGGCATAATATAGAACCCTAAATATAGCTCTCTTAAATATCCAACCCACTCCCCAACACCTTGCTTGGTTAGAGGTAGATTTCGAAAGAATGTTAACTAAACCAACATCGAACCAAATGCAATAGCCAATGCTGAGATCGCAATCAGTCCAACTGTGCCTGTTATTCCAAAAGACGGAATCAAAGGAAGTGGGGGTATATCACTTCCTTTCAAATTAAACAACAAGAAAGAAACAGGAGGTTAACACTCTAAATAGTATAATGATAGCAGATATTTAAACTATTGAACCGCAGGCTTCAGGACTAAAGCAACCTTAGCTCCATGTAATAAACCCTGATTGCCTTCCAGAGATGATTTCCATTCAGAGTCATCGACTCTAATCAGCCCCTTTTTTACTAAAACACCGCCTACAGCTACTGGGTCAGGTCCAACAGACCGACTAAATGCCCGCCCTTTGTCCTTTACGAACCATCTTCCCATCATATTTCTCAAGAAAGCCTGCTTCGATACATCTTCAGTCGAGAACAATATATCATTGTTTTGGTTGATAATCTTATAGGTTTCAGAAACAACTCCGCCATCCAACTTAATGATCAAGCCACTATTCTTAGCCTCAAACTTTTCAGGTTTTGCGGAAAGTTTAAGAATAGGGGATTGCAAAGCTCTCCCAAGCGAGCTCTCCAAGTAAACCCTTATTTTCCCATCATTAAAATATCTGGTATCCACAGAATAACTGGAGCGAGAAACCAAAGTATTCTGCGCAGCAACGGCCTCAGGATCAGAACTTAACGAGATCCCAAACGAAGAACGAATTTCAGGCATGACCTCATTGATATAGTCCAGGCCATTCTGCCACGCCCTTTTTTCAGCCTCCTGATATGATACTGCATCCGCTTCGACCTGACTCTCACCGTAATATTTGATTTTCATAGATGACCAATTCACCTCTACTCGACCATCGGCAAAAGTTTTTACCAATTCAGCGCTCAAACCTCTAAGAGGCAAAAAACACAGCATAGCAACAGCTATTATGTTATAACGGTGCAACATGCAGACCCCCATTTTTTTAGTAGATTCATATTATTCTACAGCACACGCTATGACCTGCCAATTTAGGAGTTAACATATTGGTTAGAATTTCCTGAAAATCTTGATATGTGATAAGTAGACTAAGGGCTACTATGATAACATATACGCCATTATGACAAACAACAAAATATCGAAGTGCAAATGATATGAATGAAGTTTCAGTAGAATCAGTGGCTGCATCAGTAACTTTAGGCTTACTCCTAGGATATATTATCTTCCGAGTCCTCTATTTTCTCTTACCCAGAAAGCTTAAAGCAGAACACCTTGAACAAAAATCAATAGTACTAACAAAAGCTCAACAAAGAAAAAGAAAAATACTGCGGGACACACTTTCAAGAACTGACCTAAAAATTCAGCTAGAGAAAGATGAAGTTGAAACAGAGCTCGAGGATAAAAAGCAAGAAATATCACTCCGCGAGGAAGAATTAAAACATCTTCAAGCATCACTTCAAAGCGGAGAAAGTCGCCTGCAAAAGTTCGAAACTGAAAATGCTCAGCATCAAGAAAAAGTAGATAACCTAACCACAAAATTGGAAGCTCAATCCGAGAATTCCAATGAAATGAAGGATTCGTTAATCAAGAGATTAGAAATAATTTCAGGATCTGACGTAAGCCAGTTAAAAGAATCACTGCAAGAAGAGTACATAAACCAGAGAAGCTTAGATTGCCAAAAACGACAAAAGGCATTTACAGAAGACCTAACTACCCACTCCCGAAAGAGTGCGGACAGAATGTTGAGCAGGCTTCTAAATCGCTACAGCCCTGACTTCACTTGGCCAAAAGTAGTTAGCCATGTTGATCTACCCAACCCCAATATCAGAGATATACTGCTAGGTGATGGTAATTCTCTACTGGAGGAATTAACAGAACTCAGCGAAGGAGTGGACATATGTCTGGGACAAGAAGAAAACGATGACCCGCTGCATGCCATAAGACTTCGTGGGGGATATGGAATTTACAAAGAAGCTAGTAGATTAACTCTTGAGGAAATTTTGAAAAAAAACCCCAAGAATTGGAATAATTGCGCGCACATCTACCAAAAGCATAGACAAGCCTTAGAAAAGCAGGCTTTAAAGCTAGGACAAGAAGCAGTCAAAACTCTTCAGCTTTCAAACATCCATCCTGAAATACAAGCTATGGTAGGTGCACTCAATTGGCGAACTTCTTACCGACAAAATCAATATCAACATTCTTTGGAGGTATCTAGACTAGCCGGCATTCTAGCGCATGAAATGGGAATCGATCCTGATGTGGCTAAGCGTTGTGGCCTTCTGCATGATATCGGTAAAGGTATCGACTATCGCATAGAGGGGAGTCATGCCGTGATATCTGGTGACTATGCCGACCGCTTCGGGGAGGCTCAGCTAGTATGTGATACCGTCATGTCGCATCATAACGACCTCGTACTGGAAACACCCCTTAGCTATATACTGAAAACAGCTGACACTCTTTCGGGAGCGAGGCCAGGGGCTCGAGTTAACCTAGAAGAAGGCTATCAAATAAGACTCTCATCTATCGATAGTGCCATCCGTAGCTTTCCTGGCATTTTAAAAGTTGCTATCATGAGCGGTGGAAGAGAGGTTCATGTTGAAGTGAACCACAAGAAAGTAAAAGAAGAAGATCTTGAAGAACTCACAAAGCAGATGGCTAAAAAAATTGAGGAAGAAGTAGCCTATCCTGGACAAATCAAGGTGCTTGTCACTCGAAGGTTTGAAATCATCGCTGTGGCATAAGAATGAATTTTGGCTTAAGCGGGTGACAATTTGTTAAATACCAGAGATCAAATTGAATCTATACAAAATAAAGTAAAGTTGTACCAGAGCATTCAAAGGTATGATGCAGCCGATAAGTTGCTACGAAACTCGATCGAGAAGTTCGGGGAATTCGCCAATATAAGATACCTTTTAGGGCTAAACTTTCACATGCAATCTCGCTTTCCGGAAGCGGTTGAAGAATTTAAGAATGCTATTGAAATCAATCCGGAATATGTTGAAGCGATTCTCAGTCTAGCTGTCACTTTATGCGATCTGAGCCAATATCAAGAAGCAGCCAATCTACTTAACGAGCTGGAAAGCCAAAGTAAAGAACAGCTACCTAATTATATCAAAGGCAAAATTGCAAACCTACACGGAGAGTGCGGACACCTATATTCGGAATCTAACATGCCTAAACTAGCATTGAATGAATTCGAAAAAGCACTCGACCTTCTCGGGAGAATGTCAGATATTCGATTAGCAGCAGCGAAACTTTACCTAAATAATAACGAGTTTGAAAAAGCCAAATTTCATCTATCGGAATTGATAATCAATGATCCCCAAAATCAGGAGTCTCGAGTTTTACTAGGATTATTATATTTCAGAGAAGAAAATCATTCTAAAGCTCAGAGATATTGGAAAGAGGCACAGGATATAAACCCTAACAGTTCGTCTGTTAAAGCCCTTTTAGAATCTATAAGCGCAAATTAAAAACAAGTCGTTGAAGCCAGATACTGAAAGAGCACCCTCCTTCGACAGCCCCCAATAGCTAAAGTCTATTCCTAGAGCTATGGAACCTTGCTAAAGCAGCCCAAACCCTGATATACACAGTTTGTCCGCACAGGAGAACCAATGAATAACCAACTAAACGCTTGGAAACAATGGCAAAAAGACCGAGGCCTATATTATCCGTCGGTAAATACGACCGAATCAGCTCCAGCGTGCTGTCAAGAAATCCCCATTATCAGGCGGCCTGTACTAGATACTAACCTCATTTTTGTAATTAGCAGCAGCCAAAAACAAAGTCAGCCCTTTAATGAGCAAAGCTCAGTTGTGTTTGACAAAATGAGAATTGCTATTAATCTGCAAGAAAAATCCCTACTTTGGGTTGCTGACTGTTGTATACACCACATAGAGGTCCAAAAGAGAATCATCAGGGAATTAAAACAACTAGATAATCCTTACGTAGTTTGGCTATACAAGCCTTCATCAAATATCGATCAAGAGCTGATTCACCATATTGGACAACAAGCGGGATTTAAAGAAGTCGCAATAATCTCTCACCCAGATTTACTCATAGAGAAACCGGAATTAAAAATTGAGGCCTGGAATAGGCTGCAGTACATAAAAAAGAAAAGCCAGTCTTAAGACTGGCTTTTCTTTTTTGTTTTAAGTGAAACTAGAGTATCCAAAGCCATCACATTTAGCTTGGATTACTCTCTTCAAACTCTGCATCAACTACGTTGGGATCATTCGCAGCATCTTTTTTCGGTGCTTCACCTTCAGGACCTTGCCCAGCTTGGCCGGCTTCCTGCTGTGACTTATAGAGTACTTCCGCCAGCTTATGTGCTTTGGCTTCTAGCTCCTCTTTTGCTAATTTCATCGTTTCTGCATCATCTGAAGTAAGCTTTTCTTTAGCAACCGTCAATGCTGCTTCGATCTCACTCTTCAAGTCCGCAGGAACCTTATCACCACTATCTGAAAGAGATTTCTCTGTTGAGAAAATCAGGCTATCCAAATTGTTCTTGTTTTCAACTAACTCACGCTTCTTCGAATCAGCATCTTTATTTTGTTCCGCTTCTTTAACCATTCTATCGATATCACTATCATTAAGATTAGTAGAAGCCTCTACTACAACCTTCTGCTCTTTACCAGTACCTAGGTCCTTCGCAGAAACAGATAAAATACCATTAGCATCGATATCAAAAGTAACCTCTACCTGAGGAACA
This sequence comes from Pseudobdellovibrionaceae bacterium, assembly GCA_002725955.1. Classification (GTDB taxonomy): domain Bacteria; phylum Bdellovibrionota_B; class Oligoflexia; order Oligoflexales; family Oligoflexaceae. The sequence continues at coordinate 1,516 of PBRN01000176.1, read as the reverse complement.
CCACGTGGCGCTGCTGGGATCTCCTGCAAAGTAAAGTTAGACAATCGGCGATTATCCGTAGCCATATCTCTTTCACCCTGCAAAACACTAATTTCAACCGAAGTCTGATTATCTGCTGCAGTCGAGAAGACCTGACTCTTCTTGTGCGGGATAGTGGTGTTTCTCTCGATCAACCGAGTCATAACTCCCCCAAGAGTCTCGATACCTAGCGTTAACGGTGTGACATCCAAAAGAAGGACATCCTTTACATCACCAGCTAGAATACCAGCCTGAACGGCAGCACCAATACCAACAACTTCATCGGGATTCACTGTCTTGTTAGGTTCTTTATTATTGAAAAATTCTTTTACCTTTTTCTGAACCAATGGGATTCTGGTTGATCCACCGACCAAAATAACTTGACTAACTTCATCTATCGATAAATCAGCGTCTTTTAAAACCTGCCGACAAGGAACCAAAGTTTGATTAATCAAATCATCAATCATTTTTTCAAAGTCTGGACGGGAAAGCGCAATATTTAAATGCTTAGGCCCAGACTGGTCAGCCGTTAAAAATGGTAGATTAATATCCGTAGTTTGAGCAGTAGAAAGTTCAATTTTCGCTTTTTCTGCTGCTTCTCTTAAGCGCTGCATCGCCATCGGATCTTTAGAGACGTCTACTCCGCTTTCACTTTTAAAGGTAGCTACCAAATAATCAATAAGGATCTCATCAACATTATCTCCACCTAAGTGACTATTACCGCCAGTTGATAAAACTTCCACAACACTTTCGCCGACTTCCAATATGGAAATATCAAAAGTTCCACCACCGAAATCAAAAACAGCAACCTTTTCGTCTTTATTTGTATCCATACCATATGACAAAGCAGCAGCAGTTGGCTCATTTACAATTCTTTTAACATCCAAGCCTGCAATTTTACCTGCATCTTTAGTGGCCTGGCGTTGTGAATCGTTAAAATATGCAGGGACAGTCACAACAGCGCCCGAGACAGGCTCACCAAGATAATCTTCTGCAGCTTGCTTTAGCTTACTCAGAATTTTAGCTACAATTTCCTGAGGTGTATGAAGCTGGCCGTTAACATCAAAGCTGACCATGCCATTTTTGCCCTCGACTACCTTATATGGCATCGCTTCTGCTTCTTCTCTCCGCTCTGAGAAAACACAGCCCATAAAACGCTTGGCTGAGAATATTGTATTTTCAGGATTTGTAACGGCTTGTCGACGCGCAGCATCTCCCACCAACACTTCACCATTCTTGGCAAAAGCAATAACACTTGGAGTCGTTCTCTTACCCTCTGCATTTGAAATAAGTTTCGGCTGTCCTTGCTCCATTACAGCAACCACCGAATTGGTAGTTCCTAAATCAATTCCAATAATCTTTCCCATGACGCACTCCATCTTCTCTATTTAGAATTCTTTCCTTTAAGTGAATAAAGGGGTTTTAAAAATATCTTTTAATAACAAATAGTTGAGGATCTACTCAATTTACCTCTCCCTAACTGGCAATAACTTAATAC
>PBRN01000175.1 GCA_002725955.1 Pseudobdellovibrionaceae bacterium | reverse complement strand
AATAATTAATATGAAATAATTTAATGTGCTTCCAGCCAATTTTCGCCATAACCAATATCAACCTTCATCGGCACACGTAAATCAAAAACATTCTCCATACTTTCTCTAATAATCTTGGCAACTGATTCGATTGCATCTTCCTTTACTTCAAAAACAAGCTCATCATGAATTTGAAGGAGGAGGCGAACCGGCAGGCTTTCAAACTTAATTCTTTCTGAAATTCGATTCATTGCTACTTTAATCAGATCTGCTGCACTTCCCTGTATCGGAGAATTGATTGCCATATTTCTCGCTCGGGACTGGACTGCGCTATTGGGATCATTTAAGCCAGGAATAGGTCTCCGCCGACCTCTAATCGTCTCGGAGTAACCCGTCTCACTGGCTAAACGAAATAATTTATCTGTGTACTGTTTTATTCCTGGGTAGGCTTCAAAATATTTATTCATAAATTGTTTAGCCTCTGGTAGCGAAACCCCTGTCTCTTGAGCTAGCCTTTGAGGACCCATACCATATATGATACCAAAATTAACTGCTTTGGCTCTAGATCGCAGATCAGGACTGACCTCATCCAGAGGCACCGAAAATATCTTAGCAGCTGTAGCTTGGTGAATATCTTCACCATTCTTAAATGCCGAGATCAGATACTCCTCGTTGGCAAAATGAGCCAGCAGGCGAATCTCAACTTGTGAGTAGTCCGCTGAGAGAAAGATAAAGCCTTCATTTTGAGATTTGAAGGCTTTTCTTATTTCTCTGCCCATAGCACTTCGAAAGGGGATGTTTTGGAGATTAGGGTGATCCGAGCTCAACCGGCCTGTAGCTGCCATAACCTGACGAAAATGAGTATGGAGCCGCCCCGTCTCTTGACACACATGCTGAGGCAAGGGATCTAAATATGTACCTCTTAGTTTAACAACGCTGCGATACTCAAGTATTAAATCTGAAAGCGGGTGGTCTCCCATGGATCTGAGAACAGACTCGTCTGTCGAATATCCCGTTTTGGTTTTCTTAATTTTCTTAATTTTCAGTTTTTCATGTATTTTCAGTTTTTCAAAGATAATCCTTTGCAACTCTTTTGGAGAAGCTATATTGAAATCTTCACCAGCAATATCAAAAATTTTTGACTGAATTTTTTTCTCGATGGACTCTAGTTTTTCAGAGTATCTTTTCAAAAATTCTACATCAACATATATTCCGTTCGCCTCTATCTGAGCAATACTAAATACTAATGGTATTTCAATTTCATAAAATAGCTCTTTCTGACCTGTTTTTTCAATTTTAGATTCGTATACCTGCCATAACCTTTTTACTATCCAGCTCTGATAAATTGCCAAATCATCAGCCGAGGATTCATCCCACTCTTCTCCAAAGACTCTATACAGGCAATGCTCAAGCGAATGCTGATTACTATTTGGGTCAAGTAAATAATCTGCTATCATCGTATCAATACATTTACCTTGTATTTTCAAACCAATTAAATTCAGACCATGTATCGATCTTTTCAGTCCATGACATATCTTTGACACATTTTGATCTTTCAACAATAAGCTTAATGCATTCGCTTGATCTTGATCGGAGTAATCTACAGAACAGACATGGTCATGAGGGGTACGCAAGACAATACGCAATACTTTGTTATCAATAGGATGCTCATTTTTGGTTACAACAGCTAAGTACATCAAGCCATATTTTTTTGCTAAACCATAGAAATTTTCAATGTCTACACTTTTTATTTCATCATCTTTAACTACAACCTTACTATGAAAGCTCTGCTTCTTAAGTAACTGCCTGAAGTCCATCCGCTCGTAAAAATCAGCTAGTTCACTGTTGTCTATAGACGAAGACCAATCAAAAATTTTAAAGATTTTATCCTTAGAAAATTTTAGTCCTTTCTCAATAATCACTAACTCACGAGAGAGAAAAGCATCACTTCTAAAATCAACTAACGATGACTTTTGTTTTTTACCTTTAATATCTTCTATATTTTCATATATTTTTTCCAAGCTACCATATTTGGCGATAAGCGTAGCAGCTCCTTTTTCTCCGATACCTTTTACACCCGGAACATTATCTGCCTTATCCCCAATTAACGCCAAACATTCTACGACTTGGTGAGGTTCGCAAGAAAATTTATCCCGCACACCTTCAACATCAACTATTTCAGCAGGCTGATCTTTCTTAGGAGTATATAGTAGTACATTATCATTAATTAATTGATAAAAATCTTTGTCACCTGAAACTATCATCACTCGTAGATCAGGAGAAGCATATTGATGAGCGATAGAGCCGATAACATCATCCGCTTCATAACCTATATGCTGTAGCACAGGAATATTCATTGAACGGTAGAGATCCTCCAAGAGGATTAGTTGCGCTCGCAGATCAGCAGGCATCTCTTCACGATTTGCTTTATAATCAGGATATATTTCATGACGAAAAACTTTCCCAGAGACATCCAGAGCCATAAATAAATAATCAGGTTTTTCTTCCGTAATCAATTTATGTAGAAATTGGGCACAGCCATATAAAGCTCCAGTCGGGACCCCATCTATATTAGTAAGACGAGTTCTACTAAAAGCAAAAAAATTTCGATAAGCCATAGCCATAGCATCGATAATAAATAGCCTTTTCATGATGTACAATCCTCCAATGACTCTCTTATATATTCTAACAGAATCGGGAGGAGGATCGTAGCATCACGAACCTAACACGGACGCATTAATGAATTTTCGATAGTAGTATAAATCACATATTTCAGATTGCGTGTACCTTTTTTCTCTTGAACAGGAAGAGTATAGTGCATATAGGCATAGTGTGCAGGGAAAAATATTATGTCACCAGTATCAGGTTTATAAATCAAATCAAACTCAGGAAAACATATTTCGCCGCCGGCATAATCTGAGTTTAAATATAATAAACCACTGCAGCAATGTTCACCTATATAGATATCGGCATGTTCTTTCATATGAGCACCAGGAGCATACCGCATAACCTCTAGGCCATTGAGCTTACCACCTTTCATTTGATATATTTTTTCATACTCGCCTATAGCTTCTCTATATAACTCACTGACAAAGTATTCTAATGGAGCCATCTGATGTTCATCAATATAGGTATGCAGATTGGATCCAACCGCACCTGTATCCGAATCATGAAAAATCGAATCATTAGAGCTCCATAATTCACCTTTTTCTAGTTTTTGAATAACTTCTTCATATTCTGACTTCGGCCCCAAGTTCACCTTCAAAATACCTGGAGCAAGTTTTTGTATCGTCAATTTATCCATATAACAGACCTGTTTTTCATATNACATGGAGCATCAGGACAATTAANACCCGTCAGNNGCCTGAAACTACAATGATCAGCAACTAGTTTCCATAAAAAAGTAACTCTATCTTTNAGACTTTAATATGTAAAAAAGGCACAAAAGGAGCTCTTTCCTAAGATAATTCANCTAGATCANAACAAAAGTTATATGTTATTCTAAGCAAACAAATTCAGNTTTAANATACGGANAAGATATCAGAGGGTTACTAGTTTATTGGTCATTTCACCATGATTATNTAGAAAGGTAAGATATGAAGAATATNCTTAACCNNACGCTCAGCCTCAGTCTGGCCNCGATGTTNATGTGCNCGGCTGCANTTGCTTCAGAACCAAGNACNAAGATACCACCAGCNATCGGACTACCTACCCCCGGNNACTCGGCGATTCATGCTGAAACACAAATATCAGCACCCTATAAATCAACNGAAAANTATGTTTATGCTACCGGCACTATCTTCGAAAGATGGATATATAGCCCATGGATNAAAACATCTTTCGAAGGCAGCACAAAAACAGTCATAAATGAAAAGAATTCAGAGAAAGCGGGTATATTATCTGTCGACTTTCGCATATCAACAGAGTCGCTAAAAGCCAACACATCTTATCTTATGGATTTAGAAGCTAAGTACAAATGCCAGCCAATTGCTAACAAAGAAACCGATCATTGTCGTATTACATGGCTTGTAAGATGTTTTATTTACGATGGTGACACACCACAAGAAACACTTCGTAAAACAGTAACTAAAAATTCGGATGAAACCGAGACTCTATCTTTAAATGATATACCGGTAAGCGAAGAAACTTGCTCCGAAGGAATCTTGGTCAGCCTGCGCGGACGAATGTTAAGTCAAGCTGACTCTTTTGGGATCAGCGAGATCAAAATAGACCTAGACACGCTCAAATAAAGAACCTGGGATTTAGGCGAGGAAAAAAAATTTATTCGCCTAAATTCCCAAGTCTGTAGGAATAAAATCATATCGATCATTGCCCTCCCCACTCAATCAGCCTGCTATATCATTCAATCGAAACACATAGAGAAGAAAACATGCCAAGATACAAATTGCACCAGTTATTTCAGTAAGATAACTAGACACTTTTATAGAACTACATATTAAAAAAAGAGTCGCAACTTCGGGTACAACTGGTGCTTTTTTTTCGATCTGATATCATCACCCTTATAAGTATGTTAGTAAGTCACAGTAGGCATTCAGACTTGGAGAAATTATGAAAACCCTTTTTCAAATTGGATGTTTATGGCTCATACTACTTTGCGAGATAAAAGCAATATATGGATCAAACCTAACAGTTGGTGACGCAAAAAATCTCGATCATGTTTCCATATCTTTATTGACTCTTGGGTCCGACGAATTTCTATACTCAAGCTGGGGCCATTCCACCCTCAGAATACGCGACGACTTAAGCGGTACAGATATTACATATAATTGGGGAGTATTTGATCAAAATAGTCCTCAATTTTTATGGCGGTTCATTAAAGAAACCCTCCCCTATAAGTTAGATGTCTTACCCACAAAATATTATTTGGGCTTCCTACTCAAGTTAAACGATCGCAGGATTGTTGAAGACAAAATCATACTTAACGATGAACAAAAAAAGATCCTACTCAAAAAACTCTCATGGTGGATGAAACCCGAGAATCAGTATTATCACTACCATTCTTATAAAGACAATTGCTCAACCCAAATTCGAGACCTTCTAAACGAAACACTAAATAATCAAATAAAGGACAAATACGAAAACAGACAAACGAGTCAATCATGGCGTACTTATTGGCAGAACTACTTTCTGCATTGGCCTATTACTAAGTTTGCCGGAGATCTGGTATTCAATAAAAAGATTGATAAAAAAATATCAGCCTGGGAAGAAATGTTTATCCCCGACAAACTAAGAGAACACTTGGTCTCTTATGGCATAGCTAGGCCAGTAAAAGTCTGGATAGACATTCCTGCTCTCCAAACACCAGGAATATCGGCCATTACCTGGTTCGCTATACTTTTCCTGATCCCAGTAGGGCTGTTTATCTGGAGCACAACCAAAAACAGTAAACGACTGATTCGCATCAGCCTTGCACTCCTGTGCCTGATATGGGGGTCATTTTCAGGCGCCTTTGGCTTCACGATTGCTTTCATCTCTCTATTCACAGAAAGAGATTACTTTCACTTTGGGGCCAATTCATGGATCCTCATTATACTGGACTGGTGGCTCATTTGGCCCTCCTGGAAGCTTTTCCGCAATCAAACGATCAATACTAAAATTTTAGAGAAAATTGGTATCACCCATCTTATCGGAATAGCAGCTTATCTGGTTCTTTGGGCTGCCGGCAGTATAGAACAAGACATCACTATACCCATGCAAAGCATTGTGCCTGCTTGCATTATATTTTCTATGATTCTTATTTTTGTAGAACGTCGAAAAAAATTAATCGCCTGATCAAAGACTCGACAACCGAAATATGAGGTCAACACAGGATTATAGAGGAAAAAAAAATCTTCAAGGTAAAGCAGATATTACTATCAGAGTAAAATGGTACTGGACCCCAGACTTGAACTGGGACGCCGTTGCCGGCATTGGATTTTGAATCCAACGTGTCTACCAATTTCACCAGTCCAGCATTTTACATCACATAGCGACAAAATAACCACGCTCAGTGAGGAAGGTAAACTATCATAATTTATCTGCTATGCAAGTAAAATCCTAAGAAAGTCAATAAACTCAGCGTTTATTGTGAGATAGCTCCCTACCTAGGCTAATCTATCCAAGGTAGAGACCTCCAGTACGTCAATCTTTATGAAGACAAACATTTGTTCTCTAAGCCCGATTCCTCAATAGAGTCATAGCCAAGGACGGAGCTTTTGTTGTTAACTTAATAACATCTCTAATACTTGGACGAGCGGCACGAAACAGAACAGGAGCAGCAATAGACTTGAAAGACACCCGTGGATCGATACCTTTGGCTAAACCCTCCACAGTGAGAAGACTCTTTGCCATCATCAACAAGCCATCAGGCACCTGAATACCCAGCTTAGAAGCGGCCTTTAAACTCGATTCCAATACCTTTTGCATGGACACTTTTTCGCCTGATTCCTTGGCTTTCAGAACCATCCTTGCAACTTTATTCAATTCTTTTTTGATTCGTGCACGCGAAATTTCTTTATCGCTATCTGCAGCCATCTCTTCCATCACATCTATCAGCATTTCCATATTCATCGACATAATTGCCTTGAGGATCCCAGCAATTTGCTTGCGGTCACTTTCAAGCAACTCACCTGTCAGTCCCCAATCAAATAAACCAACCGTCCCGTCTTCCATAAGAATCAAGTTACCTGCATGAGGGTCTCCATGAAATAAACCCAGCTCAAAGATCTGAACTAACATTTCTTTCAAAACACCTTTTGCTAATTTTTTCCTTATGTTTTCATCGATCTTAGCTTTATTCTGAACTAAATCAGCCAAGGAAACACCTCGGATTCTTTCTACCACCAAGACATTACGATTGCATAGTTCATCTAGAGTACCTGGAATATAAATAACACCTTTTTTTGTACTTATTTTAGCCCGAATAGACTCAATATTTTTGCGTTCCAAATCAAGCCTTAATTCAGAGCGAAAACCATCCCCCATCTCCCTGAGTTCCCGCAAGGTTCTCTTGCTAACTTTAGTTAGAGCAAATGGTTCAACGATTGAAATAATTTGATTGATTGCATTCAAAGTCTCATGCAGCCGTTTACGAGCCTGTGGCTTTATGACCTTAATGACCCATTCTTTAGAATCTTTTTTATCCTTAGCCAAATGAACTTGAGCAACAGAAGCAACTCCTAGGGCATTTTCTTCTACTTCAAGCTTATCTTTCCAATCAGGAATTTCTTTATCTAAAATTTTCTTTACTTCGGCGAACGGAATCGGCGGCCAATCACCATAAATTCTATCTAAATTTGCTCTAGTCGCCTTCTGTCGTGTCGATTCATTCATCCGACTCAAAATAACTTGAGCTCCTTTACCGTATATTGGCCCCAGAGAATCGAAAATATCGAGTACCACTGCCCCAAAAATCTGCCAGAAGGTATCCAGAGAGATCAGATCTGATTTGCTATTGATGTTCTTGAACGCCCGCAAAGGGATCCTAATTAACCCAATCCCAACAATCGACCAGTAAACCTTAATAACTTCACGAGAAACAGCAAATAGATCGGGCGGTCTATCCATTTCATAGCTCATCAGAACCTCCTTTGATAACAATACTTTCTTTTGCGTCCTATTTCTGGGGGAGATAACAGATTATATCATAGGCGAACAGACTCCTAAACTCTTACTGCCGAAAGATTCAAATGTCCTGCTAAATCCTAGGCCAAAGAAATTAAGATTCTTAATTCACATGATCATTACAGTGAAACCGAATTATAGATCGCGATTCGCTTCAAGTTCATTTATCATAAAATCAATAAGGAGAATTTCCATGAAAACTAAAGCTGAAATCGTAGAAAACTGGCTCCCTCGTTATACTGGCACTGACCCCAAAGACTTTGGCGACTATATACTGCTAACGAACTTTGGTGATTATATTCGTCGTTTTGCTAAAAGATTTGATAAACCCATCATTGGTCAAGACCGCATGATGCAAACCTGCACAAATGACAATGGCCTCTCCATGATAAACTTCGGCATCGGATCCGCCAATACGGCCATAATTATGGACTTACTGACTGCAGTCAAACCGAAAGGGGTTCTATTTCTGGGAAAATGTGGAGGCATAAAAAAGACCACTGAACTGGGCCATTTTATTCTCCCTATTGCTGCCATCAGAGGTGAGGGTACTTCAAACGACTACCTGCCTAAAGAAGTACCGGCAATGCCTTCCTTCAAGCTGCATAAATTTGTATCTGAGAAGCTGATCGAAGAGGGGCTGGAATACAGAACGGGAGTTGTTTATACGACCAACCGTCGTGTCTGGGAACACGACAAAGAATTTAAGAAAAAATTGACTTCGCTACGTGTGATAGGAATCGATATGGAAACGGCTACTTTTTTCGCCGTTGGCATTCATAATGAGATACCTAGAGGAGCCTTGCTATTAGTATCTGACACACCGATGACGCCCGATGGAGTGAAAACTGAGAGTAGCGACAAAAAAGTTACGCAAAAGTTTGTTGACCTTCATATAGACATTGGCATAAAAGCCATGACAGAGATAGGCCAAAAGGGCGAACCAATTAAACACTTCAGATACTAGGTAATGCGGAGGATTCATGGCTGGGCATAGTAAATGGAAAAATATACAACACCGAAAAGGCGCCCAAGACGCAAAACGTGGCAAAATATTCACCAAAATTGCTAAAGAAATTACGGTGGCAGCGAAACTAGGGGGTGAAGACCCAGATGCTAACCCTAGACTAAGAGCTGCTATTATCAAGGGCAGAGCGGCAAGTATGCCTAAAGACAATATCGAGCGTGCTGTTAAAAAAGGCGCTGGAGGCACAGATGGCTCTGAATACTTAGAGAAAACATATGAAGGATATGGCCCATCTGGTGTTGCGATAGTAGTTGAATGTCTGACTGACAATGTAAATCGGACTGTCGGAGAAGTAAGGCACGCCTTTTCAAGATCAGGTGGCAACTTAGGCACTGATGGTTCTGTTTCCTGGATGTTCCACAAAAAAGGAAACATCGTATATACGCCGGATAAGGTCACAAACTTCGACCACTTTTTTGAGCTTGCACTAGAAAATGGTGCTGAAGATGTGCAAGACGAAGACGAGGTTTACGAAATCGTCTGTCAGCCAGAGGTATTCCTTGAACTAAAGGACGCTCTTGATACAAAATATGAAGATCCGGATGTGGCAGAAATAACCAGAATACCGGAGAATTATGTAGAGCTTGATAGTGATAAATCAACCAGCCTAAATAAGTTGATAGACTGGCTGGAAGACTTAGATGATGTCCAAAATGTTTATCACAATGCCGAATTAGCGGACTAATGCGCTAAATCCGAAATCTAGGTTTTTAGGGTTCAGACCGAACCCTAAACAGGAGTCAAAATGACAAGTGGACTAAAGTTTGATTCCTATCACGCCATAATATCAATGATACTCATTTGCTGGCTCCCGTCTCTCTCACCAGCTCAAGAAACCGGGCAGAAGACCACTAAAGCTTTATCGGCCAAAGGCAGTGATACCAACCCAAAAAAGAATGATTCTACGAACAAGTCTCCTTTTCGCATATACAAACTTGAAACTATTGAATTAGTCGGGACAGACCGCATCCGAAAAGAAAAGCTAATAGAGATGTTAGGTTTAACAGAAGGCTTACCACTCGATGATACCTTCGTCATGGAAACACGACAACGACTGCTGGGGCTTGGTATTTTTAGATCAGTGCTTCTGTTGATGAAGAAAGGCTCAAAGCCTGGTTTGGCAAAACTTATCGTCAAGGTAGAAGATGATGAAATGGTCTTGGGCAAGTGGGCCGTTGGATCAGAACTCGGTGTCACCTATGGCGAACCAAGGTCCCCTAAAGTAGACCCCAATGATGCCCCGATGGGCTATCGCATTAATCTCATAAGCCGCAACTTGATGGGAACCATGCACAGAGGGGCCTTAACAACAGACATTGGTTCAAATGGAAGTATCAAATACGGATCTCTTGCTTATGGATTCCCCCGATTTGCCCGTGAAAGCGTCCAATTCGATGCGCACATGTCTACAGTGAATGTAGAAGAACGCTACCTGGACTCCTTCGGTTTCGGCTCAAAAGGTGCAGCTACCTGGAGCGAAAACTACGGAGAATATGGCGTCCTTCAATATGGCATTGCCATGTATCTTAATAATCACAAGAATCATATTGTCCCCAGTTTTCCTCGCATCGTCACGGGCCCCAAATTTAGTTACTCACTGGAAACCCGCTTTTTGGGGTTTATCCCAAGCCCAGGCTGGCAAGCGGCGATCTCTGTTATTCCATATTCAGGAAAACCTACCAATTCGATATTGGAAGGTTCTCTGACAAAGACAATCGGTTTAGGCCCATATGCACTCTTTACATTAAACGCAAAAAGCATGGCTGTAGGTATAGAGGCCACCAGCACAAGGGTGACAACCCAACTACATATTCCTATAGGTTATAGACAACAGTATGATGATGCTGGAGAGGTTTTTATAAAGCTCAGAGCTGGATCTGATAGAGTTGAAGACCTCAACCTATTTGGATCGTCAGCCGTCTTAGGTATACGCTATCACAGCTCAGGCTTCATTGCGGAAGTCGCCCTCAAAATCACCAAACACCCCTCACAATTTACAACCCTTCAGCTTGGGGGGGTAGAATGATGAGAAAGCTGAACAACTTCGCAATTATAATCACATGTATCTTATTTAGTATTTCTTCAGCATTTGCTCAAAATAAGACAACTTTAATGACTGCCGCCAGTTGGCATAATAAAATGAAAAAACTGACTCTATTGATCCCACTCATAGAAAAGCTAAGCGATAAACAAAAAGATCTAATTACCTCAGGTTTTTCAACTTTTAGTGCCTTATCAGTTTATAGAAAAGCCAACGGAAAAAAAGAGTTACTGTTTAGAAATAGATGTACTGTTCGTTTTGACACTTGGGAAGAAATATTTGAGACATCATTGCTAGACATGAACTTTAAAACTGTTACGGTTAAGAAACTAAATACCCTAGCTGAGTTATGTTTAACGGCTAGAATACCTGCAACTGAAAAAATCTCTTACTTAATTAACAATGGTGGTATAGTCCACGCAGAATTACAGGTAAAACAAATTCCTACAGAAGAATCTGATCGAATTAGGGATTGGGTCATTCAGCAACAATCACGCGTCATGCAAGGTCTTTTCTCACACATGATGGGAGACTTAAAATACTCAGAAGCGATCAATATTGCTGTCCAAGTACCTTCAGCAAAGAAAAAAAATAGACAGAAAAAGCGCAACATCAATATATATCCCGACTATCAGGAAAATAAGAGTCCATGACTTCTGTGACGACGCCTAGCAAAAAAAAACGCAAATTACCCAAGTATATCGCACAGAAGTTGCCTTGGCATCAATCATGGATTCTTAGAGGCACTGCACTTAGTTCGGCTGTTATCATATGCGGTTTCCTTGCGAGTGTAGCAATGACATTACAAGGTATTAACACCATTACTCAGATAGTATATGATCCAGAAATTGAGAGCCTTCTTAACCAGCATCTAGACAGTATTAAAGAAATTCATACTCTGCGGCAAGAGATCCTAGTAAATAGATTACAGCGAGAAATACAGCCTCACTATCGCGCCCAACCTGAAAAGCACGTCAATCCCAAAATTATTCGCCGCTGGTTAAAAGAGGCCAACTTTGGCGAGATTGCTAATGTAAACAAAATAAAGATGAGCCTCTACAGTCCTTCGCCAGAGCAAAAAGATGAACTGGATATGGTGGCTAATCCGATCATCTGGGTCAGCAAATCCAGCCTCAGAATATTTCAATATATTGTTGAACTCCCAGAAGGTAAAACTAAGCAATCGTTTAAACTGGCAAATGCTCTAAGGCAAAGGTATAAATTGATCAGAAAAACATGGTCTGATCAAATTAGGCCAGCTATTATCCAAGTCAATACTCTCATCATAACTTTTTCACTCATACTGTTTATCTTTATTCTAATACTTATTGCCAGGAAATTTCAAAAAAGAATTGAGAGCCTCCTCGAAGGCTTCTCCATATGGTCAGAACACAATACTGACTATAGGTTTGATAAAAAATGGACCGGAGAATTAAAGTTAATTACTGAACAGTTCAATCAAATGGCAAATGAAGTCGAAATAAATAGACGCAGACGACTCTATCTTGAAAAAGTATCCTCTTGGCAAATCATCGCAAGAAAATTAGCACATGAAATAAAAAACCCCCTTACTCCAATTCAGATGATGGTCTCACAGTTGGTCAGAAAGTACTCAGGCAGTGACCCCGACTTTAAAAAACTACTAACGGATGCTCAAAACATCATACTTGAAGAAATCAACTCCTTGAGGAAAATGGTCGATAATTTTTCTCAATTTGCTCAACTACCAGAAATTAATCTATCGACTCATAGTTTAGAGGTCATATGTAACCACTGTATTGAGCTAGAAAAAGCAGCTTTTCCGCAGCACAAAATTTATTTTGTAGATGATACTGCAGATTCAACTACATTAGTCGATGACACTCTACTCAAACGGGTAATTATCAACTTAATAAAAAATGCTGCTGAAGCCTCTGGAAATGATCCGGCAGAAATTAGAATTAAACTGTCAAAAACTGAGAAAAATTATGAGATCTGCATCCTGGATAAAGGCCCCGGCATACCAGAAGACATGCAAGCAAGAATCTTTGAAGCGTATTTCACAACGAAGCATACCGGCCCTTCACCCGGGATGGGGCTGGGACTTGCGGTGTGCCAAAAAGTGATTATCGACCATGGAGGCGATCTGACTGTTAATAGTAAGCCAGGTAATACCGAGTTCAAAATCAGCATACCGATCAAATGAAGAGGCTCAAATAATGACTGATATAAAAAAAAATCGTATCAAAAATAGTAAAATTCTAGTGATCGATGATCACCGTAATATTCGTATCTCGCTAAAAATGACACTGGAAGGAGAAGGAGCACTCGTCGATGAAGGTGAAAACTTCAGTGCAGGTCGGAATAAAATAGGACCACTAGAAGACATTAATGCTTTGCCCTACGATCTGATATTACTTGATCTTCGCCTACCCGATGGAAATGGTCTAGATATGCTGCGAGAACTCAACAAGGCTGGCCTTGCATCTCGGGTCATCATCATTTCTGGGGAGGGTACTGTCAGCGATGCCTTTCTTGCAACTCAGGAAGGTGCTTTTGACTATATAGAAAAACCGTTCAGCGAAGAAAGAATTTTAGTTACAGTAGTTCGCTGCCTGGAGTTCAATAAAATTAGTCATGACAATCAAGTCCTAGAAAAGAGAACTTTAAAAGGACAGGAGATAATGGGTCAAGATCCTGCAGTTCTTGAATTGTTAAAAACAATCAAACAAGTAGCACCTACTCTAGGAAGGATCCTAGTTCAAGGAGAGAGTGGCACCGGAAAAGAATTGGTAGCCCGCGCTATTCATCGCCTCTCTGAACGAAAAGATCAACCCCTTATTAAAGTTAATTGTGCTGCTATCCCGGCATCTCTGGTGGAATCGGAATTATTTGGCCATGAAAAAGGCGCTTTCACTGGCGCAGTAAAAGCCAGGAAAGGGGTTTTCGAACAGGCCTCTGAAGGGACTTTATTTCTTGACGAAATAGGAGAACTGTCAGCGGAAGTTCAGGCAAAACTCCTCCGCGTACTACAAAGTGGAGATTTAGTTAGAGTAGGAGGCGAAAAAGAAATAAAAGTTGATGTTAGACTCATCACTGCTACTCACAGGGATCTAAAAGCTATGATTGACGCTAAAGAATTCCGAGAAGACTTATTTTATCGCCTTAACGTAGTAAACTTAGCTGTCTCACCACTACGCGATCGAAAGGGTGACATACCAACACTCACCAATTATTTTCTCACAGAAATCTGTGAAGAGCACTCCATTGGCTTTAGATCTTTCTCAGATCAGGTGTTAAAAGACTTCCAAGATTACCACTGGCCAGGAAACATCCGCGAACTTCGTAACATCATTGAACGCTCAATCATACTCTCTGAAAGCCAAATGATTGAACATGTCGAATTACCCAAAAATACGAAACAAGCGCTGCAAAAGTCCGAAGAAAATGAACTTATACAAAATAAAGAAAAAGACCCGGAAGCAGAGGCAAACGACTGCTTCACCCATCAGACTGAGCTTGTACCTTGGCAAGAATTCCATACCAACTTAGATCGCAGTTATATTAAATTCGTACTAAACCATGCTAAAGGTAACGTCAGCGAAGCCGCTCGTATCTTGTGCCTTGAACGTGCATATTTACACCGATTAATGAAAAAACTAGGTGTACAAAGAGGCATAGTTGTGTCAGATTAGCTTACCCGGGGGCTGCTGTTTTTCCCGACAGACCTTACAGTATTTGCACTATAATCAATATGTTATAGACTATCCCGTTGAATTTTGAACCGGAATGGGCTATGGGATAGCTCTGTTTCATTATAGAAATCTGCCCGCGGGCGACCATCTTTTGGATATATGGAGATCATCATGGGCCCAGAATTGCTACACACCCTAAGCGCTTTGATTGCTGTCATCGGTTTCGCAGCTGCAGTTATCGCCAGACGACGCTCGACGGAACTACAAGCTCTTCTGATCAATGCATCAAATAGGTACGAACAATTAAAGAGTACCAATACAAGAAATGAGCAGGGACTAAAAGATCAAAAAGAAAATAAAGAAAAAAATAAAAAGAAAATCCTTAAGTTCGAAAAAGCTCTTACTGAAGCACGAGCTCAATTAGCAGCACAAGAAAACACCGCCGCAGAAGAAAAAGAATCCCTGGAAATAAAGCTTAAACGGGTTCAACTCAATAATGATCACCTCAAAGAGGAAACAACTGCATTAGTCAACCAACTAAAAGAAGCTCAATCCAATAAGAAGCAGGCAATTAGTGATCAAAAAGAAAATACTCAACAAGCAATCACTGAAACACAAAAGCAACTTTCACAAACGGAAGAAGAGCTCCAGAAGGCTATAGCCAAAGTCAAAGAACTCTATCGAACCAACAAAAAGCTAAAACACAATGAAGAGAATTTAAAGAAAATCCTTAGAAAAGTTGATCCAACTGAAAACCGCAAGAACAAGAATAGAGCGGAAAAAATGGAACAGTTATATACAACCATGAAGGGACTTAGAG
Organism: Pseudobdellovibrionaceae bacterium; assembly: GCA_002725955.1. Lineage (GTDB taxonomy): Bacteria > Bdellovibrionota_B > Oligoflexia > Oligoflexales > Oligoflexaceae. Next base: position 30,849 of record PBRN01000175.1, on the reverse strand, counting down.
ACATGAGTGAGGAAAGGAACCTAAACTGGGAACTAGCCTTACGCAAATTAAGTAGCCATATACTGCAGATACCAGACCAATCCAAAGATGCTAAGATCGGTGAACTTGTCGGCAAAGCACTGGAGTTTATCGGCACTGAAATATTGACTGAAAAAGAAGAAAGTCAACTAGAAGAATCCATAAAAAAGTTAGACATTGAAGGATCAACAGAAGAACCCAACAACCCGGCTCAAGAACTCTCCGGCAACATGGAAGACACTGTCATTTTCAAAAGTCAAAATGAACAAAGTGCTAGTGAAAGTAGTAAACAGGTATGACAGAAACGAGATTAGATTCTTGGCCCATGGATGGCTGGGAACTCCTTTCCCCACTGCTGACAAATGACAGACGGGAAAAAATTTTTAACACAGCTCAGGAACGAACCGAACATGTCCGCCTCATCATTCAGGATGTGCATGACCCGCATAATATATCGGCCTGCTTAAGATCAGCAGAAGCATTTGGTGTGTTAAATGTAGATGTCATTGATCAGAAGGCTAAATACAAGCCCAGTAAGGCTGCAAAAGGCTCCTTTCACTGGCTTGAAGTCCATCATTGGAACTCTATCGAAAAATGCGCTCAGAACCTTAAAGATAAGGGTTATCAAATTGCGGCAGGTTTCCCACCTCCAGAAGGGCGGTCTTTATATGATACACCTACAGAAAAACCGATAGCTCTGTTATTTGGAAATGAACACGAAGGGGTATCCAGTGAGTGGCTGCCATGGATCGATCACAAATTCACTATTCCCATGGTTGGAATGGTTGAAAGCCTAAATATTTCTGTATCAGCTGCTATTAGTATGGCTCATATGACACGATCCAGTAAATTATCGAATCCAGACAATTATAAACTGAACCCACTAACCCAGAAATACCTATTATCAAAGTGGGGATGTCGCCATTTTCGAAACCCACATAAACAGATTGAAGTATTGCGACAAAGGTCATCGAGTCATCCGTAACTCCAAAAGATCCTCATAGCAGTCAACGCTTTACCTAGATCAAACCACAAAGTTCTGCTACATTTTCTTCACTAAAATCCGCCAGAGATGCCACTAAGTGTCGACCTTCGGCGGAAGGTCTGAACAACTGCAGATTTGGGAAAGTCAACTTGACGCTAAATCGACATATTGTTCAATGTGACCACAATTTCCAATGTGGAGGAACAACTCATTGAAACAATACTTCTACTTTTTGCTTTCTCTGTTTATCGCAGTTCAAACTAATAGTTGTTCTACGCCTAAGAAAAGTTATACTTTTGGAGTCCAAACCGAAGCTTATTATATACCAGCTAGAACAGCTTTATTCCCCTGCCAACCATGGCCCAGCCGAGTAGGCTGGAAAGATAAAATCGACTCTAACTCCGATAAAGAAACAATCAAAGAATTATGCGAGAAATTTGATAAATATATTATTGAAAGCTTTAAAGATCAGCCATGGATGCGTGGAATGACCCCTCGGCTGGTCAAGAAGTTGATGCTGCGAGCAGGCCTCGACAATGACTTCACTAAGAGTTGGCCTCAGCCGCAAAATCAGAGCTTTGCAGATGCCATAAGCTATTACCAAGAGTTACTGTATCATGAGTCACAATGGAAAATATGGCTGAGTAAGGTTAGTCAGAATGTCCGATTTGCCGATGCCGTGCTGCTACCATTTGTCAACTATGCCAGAGAAAATGAGTTTAATGATAGGGGGCTGCTTGTGGCAGAAAAAAAGGCAAGTATCGCCCTATTTCTCGTCAATACAGAGACTGGCAAGCTTATTTGGTCCGGCGGACGGAACGCCTCCTTCAGTAACGAACAACTAGATGACACTCCAAATAAAGAAAAATTAGTGCCTCCTTCTTGGGAAGTTGTATATATCCGATTATTCCAAAACGATATCTGGAAAGACTACCCGGGGCGAAAAACTTTCAACTAATGACTTCGGAAGGTATATCCTATGACAGAACATCAAAGCCGACGAGAAAATGCTTGGGAAAGACTCAAAGAAGCAAGGCATTTAGTGACTTTAGGAGGTGGTTCGAAACGGATTGATAGTCAACATGCTAAAGGTAAAATGACCGCTCGCGAGCGCATCGAAGAACTGATTGATCCTGGAACATTCACAGAATTAGATGCTTTTGTTACTCATGACTGTTCTAACTTTGGCATGGAAAAACAAAAGGTTCTTGGTGACGGAGTCATCACCGGGTTTGGTAAAATCGATGGCCGCCTGGTATACGTATTTTCTCAAGACTTTACTGTATTCGGCGGAAGTTTAAGCGCCGCCTACGCTAGTAAAATATGTAAAGTTATGGAGATGGCCGTAAAAAATGGAGCCCCTTTAATTGGACTAAATGACTCAGGAGGTGCTCGCATCCAAGAAGGTGTTCGCAGTTTGGGAGGCTATGCAGATATTTTCTTCCGCAACGTCCGGGCAAGTGGAGTTGTACCTCAACTATCTGTAATCATGGGTCCATGTGCGGGCGGAGCCGTTTACTCACCTGCAATGACAGATTTTACCTTTATGGTAGATCATACAAGTCACATGTTTATCACTGGACCGGATGTCATTAAAACTGTGACGGGAGAAGAAGTATCATTCGAAGAGCTCGGAGGCAGCGAAGTTCATAGCAATGAAAGTGGGGTTGCTGACGTTAGATACCCTTCTGAAGGCGATACCATCGCCGGAATAAAAAAATGGCTAAGTTATATTCCATCCAACAATATGGAATCTGCGCCTCATGCAACATCCCCAGAAAAGTCGGCCGATACCAGCCTCCAAAAGCAATTAGAAGCAAATAAGCAAAAGCTTAATACGATTGTACCCGACAATCCCAATCACCCATACGATATGATTGAACTCATCAACTTATTAGTAGATCCTAATAGTTTCTTCTCAATGAAAGCTGAGTTTGCTCCAAACATTATCACCGGCTTTGCCAGATTAGGGGGTCATTCGGTTGGCATTGTAGCCAATAACCCCAACCACTTGGCCGGCGTCCTGGATATAAGCAGCTCTGTTAAAGGAGCAAGGTTCGTGAGGTTCTGTGATGCATTTAATATCCCACTTATCACCATTGTCGATGTCCCCGGGTTCCTCCCAGGCAGCGATCAAGAGAAAGGAGGGATTATCCGCCACGGAGCCAAACTATTATATGCTTTCTGCGAAGCAACTGTACCAAAACTAACACTGATTACCCGAAAGGCATATGGAGGAGCATATGATGTCATGAACTCCAAACATATCGGTGCTGATTTGAACCTTGCATGGCCGAATGCTGAAATTGCAGTTATGGGTGCCGAAGGAGCTTGCAATATCATTTTCAGAAAACAGATTAAAGATGCCGAAAACCCTGAACAAATTAGAAAAGAAATGACAGATTCATATAGCGAAAAATTTGCTACTCCCTATGAAGCAGCAGCTCATGGCTATATTGATTCTGTTATATTTCCCGAAGAAAGTCGCGAAACTTTAATCAAAGGCCTCGAAGCTAATTTAGGTAAAAGTGTGCTCGGACCCAAACGAAAACATGGCAATATTCCATTATAAACAGGTGGGGAGCTTCCAGTGACAAAATTAATCAAAAAAGTCTTGATCGCAAACCGCGGTGAAATTGCTGTTCGTATCATTAGGACACTAAGAGACATGGGTATACAAAGTGTTGCTGTATATTCAGATGCAGATGTTGACAGCTATCACAGAACTATCGCTGATCAAGCTGTCCGCCTACCGGGAAGGACATCTGCTGTGACCTACCTAAATACCGAGGCTTTAATTAATGCAATAAAAATCAGTGGAGCCGATGCTGTTCACCCTGGATATGGCTTTCTATCGGAAAACCCTGACTTCGTTCAAAAGGTTGATGCGACGGGAGCTAAATTTATAGGTCCTTCAGCTGAATCGATGAGGCTATTAGGCGATAAAGTCGAAGCCAAAAAATTAATGCGAAAAAATAAGGTTCAAGTGACTCCGGGAAGTGCAGGAGCTCTTTCAAGCCTCAAAGAATTGAGCGATTTAGTGAAAGAAATGGGCTTTCCCCTCATCCTAAAAGCAGCTGCCGGAGGCGGAGGCAGAGGCATGAGAGTGGTAAAAGAGGAGAGTGAACTAAAAGCATCCTACGAAGCTTGCCGAAGAGAGGCAGTCGATTACTTTGGTTATCCGGAAGTATTTGCTGAGCGTTATATTCAAAATCCTCGCCATATAGAAGTACAGGTCCTCTGTGATAGTAAGGGAAATGGAGTTCATCTATATGAAAGAGATTGTTCTGTACAACGAAGACACCAAAAGTTACTGGAAGAAGCTCCTAGTATGTTTTTGACGGTAGAGAAAAGAAAAGAACTGGGAGAAATAGCGGTAAGAGCGGCACTCGCAGCCAAATATGAAGGTGTGGGAACTGTTGAATTCATTGCTGAATCACCTGATCAAATATACTTCATGGAAATGAATACAAGAATTCAAGTCGAACACACTGTTACCGAACTTATTTGCCAAAAAGATTTAGTTTCAGAGCAAATTAAAGTGGCTTGTGGTGAACGTTTAAGTTTTAACCAAAAAGACTTAAAACTAAATGGNTGGGCTCTTGAGGCTNGGATTAANGCNGAAAACCCTGCAAAGAATTTTCTGCCNGCACCTGGAACNATCAAGCGATTAAGGCTACCAGAGGGGCCATATATCAGAGTAGATACTCATATATATGAAGGCTACACCATTCCACCCGAGTATGATTCCATGATTGCAAAGGTGATAGTATGGGGGGCGACTAGAATGGAAGCCATTCTTAGNCTCAAACGCGCCCTAAAAGAACTTATCATCGAGGGAGTACCCACAACGACCAAATTTCATGAGGCTGTGTTAGAACAAAGNCAGTTTCTTGAAGGAAGTTATGATACNGGCTTTATAACNACGAATGAATCGAAGNTAACGGAAGCGATGNAAAANATGCCCNCTTCCATGGACAAAGCCTATGGCATNGCNGCAGCNATTTTNTCTTCACAGCAAATGAAAGAGAANCCGNNNCNCGAANANAGCCAAATTGACTCNCGNCANAAATGGACGGCTGCAGCGCGCATTGATTCCACTAACCGAATGAACTAAAGGGTATACAATCATGGTTTGGAAAATAAANAGCCNAGAAAAAGAATGGTCCGTAAAACTGCCTAGCTANCTTTCNAAAAGCAGCGATGCAAAGTGNCANNTCAATGGAGANGAAGTATGCTTTAAGTGGGATGATGCTGAAAAAATAATCACCATTATTGAAAATGGGTGTGAGCANAATTATCATNTCCGCAACTTTTCCGCTGTAAAGTTTCCGGGGGAGTGTGAAACACAACTAGANATNGAACTNGTGGGCAGGAGCGATGAGTCTGTAGGNTATTTTACGGGTACAGCTGAAATTCATGTNCCNGGACANGAAAACAGAATAGCAGCTGCAAGTGGTGGAAAAACCACAGTAAGATCACCCATTGCAGGTAATATTCTCAGCATAGCAGTGGAAAATGGCCATGANGTTCAAAAAGGCGATACNCTCATGATTATTGANGCCATGAAAATGGAAAACAANATCTTGGCCTCTCGNAATGGTAAAATTAGNGATTTAAGNNCCANNACNGGNGATCAGGTACCACCNGGACAAAAACTTTTAACTATCTCATAACTTATAGATAGGTACNTTTTGCCTCCTTGAGCATAACCATCGAAGTCTCAAAAATGATATTCTNGGTATGTTACAACTTGTTTCAGGGGGTGAGGTATGAATCTATCAGCTCATAAAAGCTACAATTCGAAAAAACGTCTTNTNTTAGGGGTGGCAATCCTTCCCNTCATNTTNAGTTTGTGCTTTTCATGTGCGACCGGCCGAGGCGGAGACAAACGAAAAATAGTGGGGAATGAAGGAGGNTCATCACCCATGAATGACATCGAAGAAAAAGCGTATAAAAAAGCNATTCTTAAGTGTTACAACACCGGTGGCAGAAGAATTGTTAAAATTAAAGGTNTCCTTCGCTGCTACTAACAGAGCGAAGGGTTGTCATTTCTGCACATCTAAAACCTTCTTTTTNATGTCAAGCAACTAGCCTTTTCCCTTACGTCAAGATCTTCTCATAATTTGTTTAACAATCGACTCCAATTTGCGTAAAGATCCCTTATTTATTGAATTTTATAAGATTTCAGTTTAAAAATATCGCGATAACCTATAATCATTATCTCCTGTCAAATTTAGTTAATCTTAGTTAAAGGAAATATTTCATGGAACGTACCTTTTCCATTATTAAGCCCGACGGCGTCAAAAGAAACCTTGTTGGTAAAATCGTAACAAAGTTCGAAGAACAAGGGCTTAGNGTNGTTGCNATGCGCCGAAAACTACTATCNCGGGTTGANGCGGAAGGCTTTTATGCTGTTCATAGCGAAAGACCATTCTTTGGTGAATTAGTTGAATTCATGACTTCTGGGCCTGTCGTTTTGATGGTGCTNGANGGTGAGAATGCAATTGAAAGAAATAGAGAAATTATGGGAGCCACTAANCCGGCNGANGCAGCGCCTGGCACNATCCGTAAAGAGTTTGCTCAGTCTATTGGAGAAAACACTGTNCACGGATCAGATGCTCCAGAAACAGCAGCACAAGAAATCAGTTACTTCTTCTCCGGCGTAGAAATAGTCAGCTAATCATGACACAGGGACACAAACAGATGCTAAACCTCGTCAACAAAATTNCTTCCGAACTCAAATTACAGGATTTCCAAGTAAACAATGTCATCAAGCTNCTTTTCGAAGACGAATGNACTATTCCNTTNGTAGCGCGTTATCGTAAAGAAATGACNGANGCTCTGGACGAAGTCGTGTTACGTTCGATCAGAGATCGGTATACATACCTTCAGGAACTTGAAACTAACAAAGAAAAATATCTGAAGGTTGTTGAGGATCACTGCAGCAAGAAACCAGAGTTAAAAAAGAAATGGCCAGAGCTCAAAGCTAAATTTGAAGCNTGNNAAACCAAACAGCAACTTGAAGATCTNTATCTGCCTTTCAAACCAAAACGCAGAACTAGAGCNCAAGTAGCCAAAGAAAAAGGCCTGGAACCACTTCTTCGTAAAATACTGGAACAACATTCTACCGCTGCAGCACTGGATGATTTAGCAAAAGAATTTGTGACCCCTGATGAAGCAGAGACNCCCCCGAACCTAAGAGTAAAAGATGNTAGATCTGCTCTGACTGGGGCGAGTGATATTCTGGCAGAAGAAATNGCAGAAACNGCTGAATANCGNGCATTAGCNCGAGANGTTTCNCAAAGATCCGGAAAATTNATTTCGAAGAAAATTGATACGGAATCTAGNCCTGCNATAGCACCAACNGGCAATCAAAAGAAAAAGAAAACAGATGCTTCTAAGTATGAAAACTACTTTGATTTTGAAGAGGCTGTNAGCAGCATTGTATCCCACAGAATCATGGCCCTTCGACGTGGTGAAGCTGAGAAAGTNCTNAANGTTACTATCGATGTNGATTCTGATAGTATCATTGAGGATATCAATAACAAAGCAATCACGAGGGGATCTACACCTGCAGTTNNNGAATGGATTAAAGGCGCCGTTCAGGATGCNTGGAAACGCTTGCTNTCGCCTGCAATCGAAACTGANCTTCGATTGCTACTNAAAAGCAANGCNGAGAAAGAAGCNATTAATGTTTTTTCTCAAAATTTGGAAAAGTTATTGNTGCTACCACCTATNCCTAAAAAGATAGTTCTAGGNGTTGACCCTGGTATTCGCACAGGGTCAAAGCTTGCNGTAGTGGACAATACTAGTAAGTTTTTAGANCACTGCACGATNTATCCTGACCCACAGGGTAAACCAACACCCAAGACCATNCAGGCAAAAGCTGTCATTTTAGATATGATAAAAAAGCATGCTNTTCAATANATAGCTATTGGTAATGGCACTGGTTCACGGGAAATCAGTAAATTNATNTCNGAACTATTAAAAGAAAATGAANTTAAAGATATCAAACGCTTGGTNGTAAATGAATCTGGTGCNTCGGTATATTCNACNGATGATATAGCNCGAGAAGAGTTNCCCGAGCTTGATGCCACCATCCGNAGTGCNATCAGTATAGCCCGCAGACTCCAAGATCCTTTGGCTGAATTAGTTAAGATTGATCCACGCTCAATCGGAGTTGGACAATACCAACATGATGTTAATGTGACTAAACTTAATAAATCTCTAGGTGAAGTNGTCGAATCATGTGTGAACCGNGTTGGNGTNAACGTTAACACTGCTAGCTATAGNTTGCTNAGCTACGTATCNGGGATTAACAAGTCTTTAGCTAGAAATATAGTNAGCCATCGTGATAAAAATGGTCAGTTTGCTTCTCGGCAAAACCTTCAAGAAGTAAGNGGCTTNGGNCCAAAGGCTTTTGAGCAGGCTGCTGGGTTCCTCCGTGTACCCGATTCTCAAAACCCATTAGACAATTCNTCTGTNCACCCCGAGCGNTATGAAATAGTNCAACAAATGGCCGTCAGTCAGAATGCNGGCCTTGCNGACATGATCGGAAATAAAACTGCTGTTGATGCCATAAGCTTAGANCAATTCGTATCGGAAGCAATAGGTATGCCGACACTAGTCGATATTACNNCAGAACTGATCAAACCCGGNCGGGANCCAAGGGAAGATGGCAATCGATTAACNTATTCTGATAGCGTCAGTGAGATCGAAGATCTTGAAAAGGACATGATACTCCCTGGAACAGTNACTAATGTAACTAACTTTGGCGCNTTCGTTGATATTGGNGTCCATCAAGATGGTCTAGTGCACATTAGTGANCTAGCTGACAAGTTTGTGGATGATCCAACTAAAGTCATATCTGTTGGCGATGTTATTAAAGTNCGGATTCTCGAAGTCGATCAAAAGCGACGACGTATCAGCCTAAGCCGCAAACTAGTGAATCAAAAACAGGTTAACGACAAAAGAGCCGATAAAGTCCCTGCAAAGGGTAATCTCAGCCAAAACTCNAAACGAGGNCCTTTACGNCCGCGNCANTCANCNGGTCGAGGCAGTAAGAACCGAGAGGCTCCNAAAAACTATACTGTCGAAGATTTAATGGCCAAGTTCAATGCTGGAAAGAGGTAAATNGTGTCNAAGGAAGTCATACTAGGAGTATTAGGAGGATCTGGGATCTATGAAATGGATCATGCTAAAGTAGTGGATCAGCATAAGATTCAAACTCCATATGGCTCTCCTTCTGATTGCATTACTGAAGTNTTGTTTGGTGACAGNAAAGCCTTCTTNTTACCTCGACATGGAAAAGGACANAGTGTTACGCCATCCGAGGTAAATTATAGAGCTAATATTTATGCNATGAAACATTTGGGCGTTTCNCATGTTNTGGCCGTCAGCGCTGTCGGCATCATGAAGGAAGAAATCAAGCCCGGTGACATGGTCATACCTGANCAGATTCTTGATCGNACCAAAGGGGTNAGACCNTCTACTTTCTTCGGTGAAGGTATTGTCGGNCACGTTAGCTTTGCCGATCCTTTTTCNGCNGAAATGACAGATNTTATCTCAAAAAGCGCANGAGAATGCACCNAACGGGTCCATGAAGGAGGAACTTACATCTGNATGGAAGGTCCGCAGTTCTCAACNAGGGCAGAATCACACTTCTACAGAAAAACTATATCNCCATCCATTATTGGNATGACNGCGATNCCCGANGCTAAATTAGCACGCGAGGCAGANTTATGTTACGGGATGTTAGCCTTAGCTACNGATTATGATTGTTGGCATGAAGAAGAAGANGATGTTTCTGTTGCTGCAGTGCTAGAGGTNTTAAAGGCAAATTCNCTAATGGGGAAAAAAATTGTCGAGAAGATTGTACACAANCTACCNACACACTCAACCGATCCCTGNCTNGANGCTGCAAAATANGCAATTGTCACGACACCTGAAGCAATCCCGGAAAAAAGAAAGCAAGAACTGAGCCTTCTTTACGGCAGATATTTTGGAGAATGATTGAATGGATTTGATCCGTCATCAAGTAGATTTTCATATTTATTACGAAGACACTGATTTATCAGGGTTTGTGTACCACTCTAACTATTTGAANTANTTTGAACGAGGCCGGGAACATCTTATTGGGGTTGANTATCTAGCCAACCTTTATAAGAGCGGAGTTCACTTTGTCGTTTCCAAAGCTGAGCTNAATTATCACTTTCCTGCAAAACATGGCGATCGGATTGCCGTGGTTAGCGAAGGAACATTTAGCAAATCTCCTGCAATTCCTTTTAAGCAATCATGTTANCTCATTGANAATGATCANTTGACTAAGGAATTAGTATCAGGACAAGTNACNATAGTTGCATTAAATATGGAAAATAGACCCGTGAGAATGCCTGAACAAGTNATTAAATACTTTCAATCCAGAGCCAACATACTTGAGCAAGATATGCAAAGTATCAACATAAGGAATAATCAATGAACAATAATCCTGTGGGAATCATCGGATTCGATTTTATCGAATTTAGTTCAAAAAANCCTGAACGACTACAAAGCCTCTTNAACGACCTCGGCTTTTCTCTTAAACTAGCNCATAAGACGAAAAAGCTTNATTATTATTTNAATCAAAATGATATTCACNTTATCATTAATGATGAACCGAATAGCCATGCAGCCAAGTTCAATGATGACCATGGNCCATGCGCATCAGCAACAGGTTGGCGCGTAAAAGATAAAATGGNNGCTCATAAAGTTGCTCTNGAAAGAGGCGCTAAAGATGCNTCNCATGTATCCGACTACTGTTACANCGATGGNACNCCATTNCCNGCTATNTTTGGAGTGGGNAANTCAATTATNTACTTCGTNGATGATCATAAAGANCAAAATAGATGGGAAAATTTAGGCTTTGTACCACATCAAAATCCAGTGCTCNNTGATACTAAGGGTTTTGCACTAATCGACCATTTAACCAACAATGTCTANAAAGGGAAGTTAGAGCCCTTNGCTAANTTCTACAAAAATGTNTTCGGGTTTACTGAAGTTCGCTACTTCGATATTGATGGTAAATCTACTGGNCTNCTATCATACGCTCTNAGATCTCCTTGTGGCAGTTTTTGTATTCCCATTAATGAGAGTAAAGACGAAAAATCTCAGATTCAAGAGTACCTCAATGAATACAATGGTGAAGGTATCCAGCACATTGCATTGCTNACACCAGATATCGTGCGAACTATGGATAATATGCAAGAANCCAAGCTGGATACTCTNGATATTGATTCCGATTACTATGACGATGTATTTAAAAAATTCCCTCAAGTCACCGAAGACAGGCAAAAAATCANNGACTACAACCTGCTTGTTGACGGAGATGCAGAAGGATACCTAATCCAGATTTTTAGCAAAAATGTCATTGGTCCGATTTTCTTCGAATTTATTCAAAGAAAGAATCATGTNGGNTTTGGAGAAGGAAATTTCGGAGCNTTNTTCCGNGCTATNGAAAGAGATCAAGAAAAACGAGGCGTTTTGTAGACTATANAGCCTTAAATCGATNNCACGTTNNGGNTNAGCTGAATTNGCTTANCCGNANCGTGGATAGTAAAATCAAGAATANATCTTATCTGCAGCCGGTAATTTCACATCATGATCAATAAAGCCTTCGGACTTAGTTTTAGCATCGGGTTTTANATAGCGCTTTTGATGATAATCAGCTNNATGNGCNCCCTGGCGACANCCTTCACACCTCGGCCATGCTTCACTACCATCAAGATAATATTCTTTTTTCCATATCGGAACAGTTTCTTTGAGGTTATCAATAATCGACATACAAGCTTGAAACGCCTCTCTGCGATGNACAGAAAGGACCTGNATAAATACCGCCAACTCACCTACAGCTAGAGCACCCGTACGGTGAACTACTTCAGCATAACCCACTCCATACTGTACTCCTACAAGATCGACAATACGAATCAGTTCCTTGCGGGCCATGGTCTCATAGCATTCATAATATAAGCTCTTGACCCTTTTACCATCATTAGTATCGCGCACGATACCTTCAAAAGAAGCATAGCCACCATAGGACCCATAATTAGGCCTTCTTGACCTAAGATCTGAAACCTTTATTGGGCTTTCCTGCAATGTCACTTTTTGAATAAACTGACTATCCACAATCAACCTCCAGCCACAGGAGGAATAAAAACCACCTCATCAGTGGGCAGCAGCTCTCTATCCATTGAGGCAAAATCATCATTTATGGCGACCCGAATTTCCGCCAACTTTAGAGGAAAGTGATACTTCTCTGCCAGCCTTAAATACAAAGCAGCACCCGTTTCGCCCTCATGCAACAACACTGCATCTTCATCTTTGCCGACAATTTCTTTTAAAACAGCAAAATACTTTACTCGGACTTCACGAGTTTCCATACCATCTCCTATGAGGCGACTGCCCCATCTACAAACTCTTCCAATTTTTTTAGACCTTTAAATCCAGTAAACTGGCCCTTTTTTTGTTGAGACACAAAAACAAAAAAGGCCGGCAATACTTCAGTATCCGAAATATTCAGCATCTCAGGAAATTCGGCAGTATCAATTTTACCGAAAATGAGTCCATGCTTGTTATCTTTTTCCATACGATCAGTAGCAGGAATGGAAAGCTTGCAAATACCGCAACCTTTTTTCCATAGCTTCAAGAAAACGGCATCTCCCTTATCGAGGTGACGCTTTAAATCATCAGGAGTCCATGTTTCCACTTATAATCACCTTTATTTAGTTTGATTCTAAAATGATCGGATCTATATCTAGCACATCCATAGGATTTTGACTACAAACCAGTATGACTAGATCACAAAGTCTTAGTTTTGCGGGGGCAATATTTGAGAATAGCGACGGCATGAGATGGGGACACGCCAAGCCGAAATGACTTCCCCTTTGACATTATCAAGCATTCTAATCTTTAAACGGACCAAATGCTGACGCTGCTTTAGCGGCAATGGACAAACATAACGATACTTGCCGCAAGAATGATGATAATCGAGAATCCACGGATATCCCGTCGCATCTGTAACTTCAATCAGCTTTTTATTAAAAACAACACTAATTTCCCTCTCAAAAACCTTGATCTCTTTAGTGAAAGATTTACTCTCCCCTTTGGCTTTTGCGAGCTGAAATTTAGCGCTTTTTATCTCACCTTCAATTAAATTTAATTTATACTTAAAGCCTTCCATAGATTCTTGATATTCTACTTTAAACTCATTCTCGCGAACTAGAGTTTCACTTATGGACAGAGCTTTAACTAGGCTCCCCTTTGCCAATTCCAGCTCCCTCAGCTGCGCACCGAGATAGGTAGAGAAATTTGTGGCTCGGTCTCGCTCATTATACATTTCAATTAATGCACCACTTACCGATTTACGGCACTGCTCACGAATATTACGTACACCAGCCACCAAATCACTGCTCGGGTACAATATTCCCATCAACAAAAGTAAAATAGATCCTTTTTTCATTCAGTCTTCCCTAGCCACTCTCTCCTAGTGCATAGAAACAATTTTAGTTAGATCAATCATCATATATTATTGATTTAGGTACCTTCCATACATTCTATCACAGCGCCTCAAATTTGGAGATGATTTGTCATACCAAAACACGCTATATTGGACTAATAGAAATTTTAATATCGGCTGTTTGCTGGCGACTCTCTAAAAATCAGATAAGGAAGACTCATGAAAGCTAAAGGAAATTTTTATAAGGATAATCCTGACATTGAGTTTCACCTCAAACATAGAACTCCCATGAAAGAAATATACTCATGGTTGCCTGCAGATATTAAAGAAGGTCTAGGCATAGAATCAGGTGAAGAATACAGCAATATGTGGCTCGACATCCTCAATACCATGGGTGAATATAGCGGAAGTACCTTGGCTAGTAATGCTGCTGACGTCGAGAAACAAGATCTTGAACTCAAGGACAATGAAGTCATATTCCCCCCAGCTATCTCTGAAAATATTGATACCTACAAGGAAATCGGTGGCTGCGCTCTTACCACCGGATATAAGTATGGAGGCCTCAATGCCCCCATGATGGTGGAACTTATCTCCGATGAACTCATATCAAGAGCCTGCCCTTCAACTATGCTAAACATATGCTGGTTTGGATCTATCGGTAACATTGTCGAAAAATATGGCACTGAGGAGCAAAAGCAAGAATGGTGCACAGCAATTGCGGAAGGACGAGCTTCAGGCTCTATGTCTCTTACCGAACCCGATGTAGGATCAGATCTTGCCAACGTCAGATCATACGGTAACAAGCAAGATGATGGCAGCTGGGAATTATATGGTAATAAGCAATTTATCAGCAATGGTTGTGGAGAAATCAGCCTCGTACTAGCGAAAAATGGTAAAACTACTAAAGGTCTCAAATCACTCTGCCTTTTTCTTGTTCCACGGAAGATAGAGGGAAAACATAACTTCAACATCGTAAAAGTTGAAGAAAAGCCAGGCCTGCATGGTTCTGCAACCTGTGCCCTTGAATTTGATGGAGCAAAAGCGTGGTTGATCGGCAAAGAGGGTGAAGGCTTCCTTTACATGCTCGATCTAATGAATGAAGCCCGGATCGCAGTCGGGTTCCAGGGGTTGGGACTTATGGAAGCATGCATTAGGCTGAGCAAAGATTTTGCAGATCAGCGAATAGCTTTTGACAAACCAATCTCTAAACACGAGCTCATTGCAGAAAAAATTCTCGATATGGATGTAGAAACTAAAGCATTCCGAAGCCTACTATATCAGGCTGCTTATTATGCATCACTAGTCACAACGGGTGAAGCTTACTTGAAAACAGAGAAACTATCTGACAAGGAGCGAGCAGAAACAGAGAAGAAAATAGCAAATTATAATAAAAGGCTCAGAGAGTGGACTCCTGCTATCAAGTGGTGGTCCGGAGAAAAGGGCTGGATTCATGCGCGCACCGCTCTACAGATCCACGGTGGATATGGCTTCACCACAGAGTACAAACCGGAATGGTGGGTTCGAGAAAGCCTAATTTTAAGTATCTATGAAGGTACTTCTCAAATTCAGGGACTCATGACCATCAAAGATACTATGAAAGATATTATTAGACGTCCCCGGGAATTTATTGAAATTGCCTTAGGCACCAGATGGAAGGCAATGGCTGAATCAAATCCACTTAAAAAGAAAATTCACCAGATGAGGCAAATTGTCAACTCCAGTTTAGTCACTATTTTATTTCGTATTGTAAAAGCAAATGCAAACTCAGAATACGATACTAAAAGTTCTTCCGATATTATGGCAATGATCAAATTTCTAACAGGTAATATGACAAAAATGGATAAACTTTCACCTGCTCTGCTTCATGCCGAGAGGATTTGCGAAATGAAAGCCATCATCGCACAATCAAGATGTGCACTCTGGGACGCAGAAATTGAATCTTCACGCCAATGGATCGCTGAACGTTTTATCAATAAGTATTACCCTGTAGTCCTGCAGAGACAAAAAGAAATCGAATTAGATGACCCGGTTCTCAATGATATTCTTGCAGCTTATCAAAAAAAATAAATCAGCAAAGCTGACCAGTGTTCACGCCTCACTGAGTCAGCTTAAACATTTTACCCCAAGGTCAACAAGGCCTGGGTTCAATATCATCTGACAAAGCAAGACTTACGGGACAATGGTCAGACCCATGTATATGGTCGAGGATATCCGCCCCTTTAAGTTGAGACTTAAGACTAGCTGACACACAGAAATAATCGATACGCCAACCAATATTTCTAGGTCTTGCTTGATTCATATAACTCCACCAAGAATAACGATCCCCTTCTGAGTGAAACTCACGAAAAGTATCTATAAAACCTGAACTGACTATATGATCGAAGCTTTCTCTCTCTTCTAGAGTATAGCCTGCATTTTTGGTATTGGTCTTCGGATTAGCTAAATCTATTTCTTGATGCGCAACGTTTAAATCACCACAAAATACAACTGGTTTTGATTTTTCAAGATTCTTAACATAGGCCAAAAAATCTTTATCCCAACTCTGCGTCCTATAATATAAACGACTGAGATCTCTTTTAGAGTTGGGAGTATATACTGTAACTAAATACCAGCTTTCAAACTCAAGGGTGATCACCCTGCCTTCATTATCATGTTTATCCAAACCAAGCCCAAGGCTAAAATTAATAGGCTTATACTTAGAAAAAATCGCAGTCCCAGAATAACCTTTTTTTTCTGCCGGATTCCAGAAAAGATGATAACCTTTAAATTCTTCTTCAATCTGCTCCGGCAGTGCTTTGACCTCCTGAAGACAAATCACATCAGGATTTTCATCTTCCAAAAAATCAAGAAAACCCTTTTTTATAGCCGCTCTTAATCCATTCACGTTCCAAGAAATAAGTTTCAATCCTGAAGTTCCCATAATAAATTAATCCTTATATTTACTTAGCTAAGACTGGCCTGAACCGCTTGGGATGCTATATCAACCAATTGGTCTAAACCCTCTAGCTTACTGCCCCCAGCTTGAGCCATATCTGCTTTTCCTCCACCTCGACCTTCGATGACGGGGGCGACGATTTTAATTATTTCATTCGCCTTAACAGATGAAGGAGCCTCTTTGCCTACAGCTGCTAAAACAAATGCTTTCTGTTTTTCAACTTGCTTCATACCAAGNACAACTACAGAATTAGGTGATTTTTGTCGGATCTTATCAGCCATAGATCGCAGAGTCTTTACCCCATCACCATCTTCTGGCAAAACCGAACTAATGAATGGTGTCGCTCCAATCATTTTNGCCGATTTAATNAGGTCATCAATCAAAGCNCCCATATCTTGGGACTTTGATTTCTCAATTTCCTTGCGTAGGGNTTTCTCTGTTANAAATAGNTTTTCTATTTTAGTTTCTATTTCTTCGNCNTTATTAGCCTTNANTAGGNTCTTGGATACTTTTGCTTCGTGATCTTTTTCCTGNAAGTANTCAAAAGCTCTCTTAGAGGTATAAGCGACTATNCGCCGAACACCTGCAGCNACACTAGACTCNGNNGCAATCTTGAACAGCCCTATTTCTGNAGTATTTTCAACATGAATNCCACCACANAGTTCGGTNGAATAATCACCAACCGAGACNACNCTCACTTCGTCACCATATTTCTCACCGAAAAANGCTATNGCTCCCGNCTCGGTAGCTTTGTCTTTACTCATAATATCTTTAGTTGCATTAGCTGCTTGCCATATTTTTTCATTGATCATATTCTCTGTTCGACCTAATTCTTCNGAGGTCAANGCCTGAAAATGAGAAAANTCAAATCTNAGNAATTCATCACTAACAAACGANCCCGCCTGCTTCACATGATCACCCAGCACAGTCCGCAAAGCCCATTGGAGAATATGGGTAGCAGTATGATTNCGACTGGTAAACCTTTGCTTTACCAAATCAACTGNNTGATTATATTTTTGACCCACCTTTANGGATCCNGATACAANCTTCACTTTTGCNACAATCAGATCAGATACTGGTTTTTGTACATCGATAACTTTACCAGAAAAACCATGGCCGTTGATCATTCCGCTGTCACCAANTTGCCCACCACTCTCTCCATAAAANGGNGTTCNTTCAAACACCAGCTCGACCACATCATGATTTTCAGAAGCATCAATGATTTCGGCGGCACCANCCTTCTGATGAACCATGGCTATGAGTTTAGACTCAAACAACTTCTCATCATAGCCAACAAAAACCTGATTTTGGTTATTTGCTTTTAACTTTTCAGATACCTGGTGATAAATATCNGCAACTGATTCACCAGCNCCTTTCCANTTCTTACGGGATTGAGATCTTTGCTTCTCCATACAATCAGCAAAAACTTTTTCATCTACTGTTAGTCCTTGTTCAGCACATATAACAGTTGTCAAATCNAGAGGAAAACCGAAGGTNTCATATAATCGGAAAGCCACATCTCCAGCTAAACTTTTACCCTTCTGATTAGCTATAGCTTCATCNAGNAGGTTTAAACCTCGGTCCAAAGTTTTCAAGAAAAGTTCTTCTTCACCCTGNACCAACTTCTGAATAAATTGTTTCTTGTCATNNAGNTCCGGATATGGACCAGACATTTGATCAACCACAAAGCTACATACTTTNCTNAAAAATGGCCCCTGAAANCCNAGGTTCCTGCCATATCTAATGGCTCGTCGAATAATTCTTCTTAGGACATACCCACGCCCCTCATTNGAAGGAATAACTCCATCACCAATCAAAAAAGTGGTGGCTCTGGAATGGTCNGCAATAACCCTAAAAGCAAAACTATCNTCAGTGCCTGGCTGATATTNCTTNCCTACTAANCCACTAGTTTTCTTCATGATATCCAGAAAGGCNTCGATATCATAATTAGTATCTACTTTCTGTAAAAAGGATGTCACTCTCTCAAGNCCCATCCCAGTATCAACACATGGACTCGGCAACGGAGTCATCTTTCCAGANGAATCNCGGTCAAATTGCATGAAAACAAGATTCCATATTTCCATGTANCGATCGCACTCACATCCAACTTTGCAGTCCACCTTACCACAACTATATTGNTCACCTCGATCCACAAATATTTCACTTGAAGGCCCGCAGGGACCTNTGTCTCCCATAGACCAGAAATTATCCTCATCTAATCTGGTNACTTTTGCCAAAGGAAACCCTATNTCCTTAACCCAAATATCTTCAGCTTCATCGTCNCTCACGTGAACGGTGACATACAGGTCATCAACACTGATGTTCAACTCTTTGGTCAGAAAGTCCCAGGCAAATCGAATTGCATCCTTTTTGAAGTAATCACCAAAGGAAAAATTCCCCAACATCTCAAAAAAAGTATGATGCCTCGCAGTAAAACCCACGTTTTCTAAATCATTATGCTTGCCACCAGCTCGGACAACCTTCTGTACAGAAGTAGCCCGCGTAAATGATGGTTTCTCCCTGCCGGTAAAGTTATCTTTAAACTGATTCATCCCTGCATTGGTAAATAAAAGAGTAGGATCGTTATGAGGTACTAAAGATGAACTGCCGACAACAGTGTGGTCCAATTCTTCAAAAAATTTTAAGAAACGAGATCGAATTTCTGCAGCTTTCATAGCTATCTACCCACCAGATTGATTTTTTGTAANAACTGAANTCACTTTCACAGAAAATTCAGTAAAAAAAGAANTTATATCTACTTTANAGGCTNAAAGCNCCCAACCANCCNGCAAGACATTGGACACCCTGACCATTCCCTCCNGCTTCACCTATNGNTCCCTTAGGNGAATCTGCCCAAGCATAAATATCTAAATGAGCCCANGCACGATCACGCACAAACTTTTCNAAAAATAAGGCNGCCGTAATTGCNCCNCCAAAACGAGAAGAACCACAATGGTTTATATCGGCAAAATTAGTCATCAAAGAGCCCTCATAATCAGGCACCANGGGCATCTGCCAAAACCGATCACCCATTTTCTGCCCACCACTTAAAACCTTTTCTGCTAGCTTATCATCATTGGCAAATAAACCACCTATGCCTGAACCNAGACCCACTTTNACCGCACCAGTCAATGTTGCGACATCAACTATCAANGCTGCTTTATCTTTTCCTTTTGCCGAAGCAGCAACATCCAGAACGTCAGCTAANACCAAACGCCCCTCCGCATCAGTATTATGGATTTCNACATCCATTCCAGAACGGGATCGATAAACATCACCTGGACGAAAAGCCCTTTCGTCCAATGCGTTCTCAGCAAGACCTAAATATATATCNGCCGGTTGATCTACTTTATTTGCCGCCAACCACCAGGCAAAACCTACTAAAGCNGCAGATCCTCCCATATCTTTNTTCATCAAACGCATAGCTGAAGATGGTTTCAAATCTAAACCACCAGAATCAAAAGTAATACCTTTACCAACCAACGCAATNGGTTTTTTCGTCGANGCCTTGGGCCGATACTTTATATGCACCATCACAGGACCATGTTCGGCCCCTANTCCTACNGCNAGCATCAAACCCATTTTCTCTTTTTTCAACCGAGCCGGACCCCATAGATCAACTTTAACCCCAGGCAANCCTGTGAATGCAGATTTNACATATTGGCTATAGGTACCTGGATGCAAAAGATTGGGTGGNANNTTNACTAANTGACGCGCCAANTTAACCCCAACNCCCAAGGGGCTTGCCGACTCGAGCACATTAACCGCAGACTTNCCTATATATAACTGTGGACCTGCTATATCCTGCCCAGAAGTCATATCACAACTTTTGTAACTGTAACTGGCTAACTCCAAACCAACCANAGCACCCATTTTCTGATCTTTAGTCGCTGACTCAAANTTCAACTCTAGGTCAGAGAGAATAAANAANGACTTATTNGCGCANCTNCCNACTAAATCCCTCGCNTGAGCATATTGACTATGGGCCAATCGCCCNTCNTTCCACTGGGACTTTCTGCCGCCACCTTCCGGACAAGTGACTAACCATATGGGNCCATTCTTACCNGCAAACTGATGAATTTCTCGAGGAGACTCTAAACTTTCTTCAATCTGCCATTTAGGAACCTGCTTTTCCAAAGTTTTTAAAACTTTACTATGTTTAGACTTTTCTCCAAGAATGATTAACAGCCCTGCTCCTGNCACNTTGGGAGACCCTACTTTCGCCTTGTGAAGATAACCTTTCAGACTAAATCCTGCTAACTGGAATGTTCTTTTTGATNTGGTTCCTGCTTTTTTAGCCATTTCTTCCTCAATCAAGTAGTATATAAAGACCGGCACTTCCGGCTATCTTCTGATCCGTTTTTTTATGTTACAAAGANGATCCT
The DNA here is from genome assembly GCA_002725955.1 of Pseudobdellovibrionaceae bacterium. Taxonomy (GTDB): domain Bacteria; phylum Bdellovibrionota_B; class Oligoflexia; order Oligoflexales; family Oligoflexaceae. The sequence continues at coordinate 10,033 of PBRN01000175.1, read as the reverse complement.
GTAAACCTTCTTCAACCAGAATAGTTCATATAGACGTAGCTGTCCCCCTGATTAGTTCAATTTANTTNTGAAAGATTACGTCGATAATTGGCAAGAGACGNCAATTTTGTTATATGGANGTTTACAATGACNGCTNAACCCTGCTAAGAGCAGTATTGGCGGTCAANGGAGATCATTAACATCCCATAATAACATCNAAAAGACCGAGCGATACATTTAGACAGAGAGGATCAAATGCCCAAGGTAATTATTACAACCGATGACCTAACCATCGACGTTGACGACAACTACGCCTTAATTGATATGTGTGAAGATCANGACACCTCTATCCTTTTCGGNTGCCGNGATGGCGCATGTGGAGCATGTATGGTCAAGGTGCTTGAAGGTAGCGAGTTCCTNTCTCCAATTGGNGAAGATGAAAAGGATTTTCTTGAAACCATGGCAGCAGAGCCAGACGAAAGACTAGCTTGTCAGTGCAAAGTTTCTGGTGGAGANGTNAAGCTCGAAGTNTCAGAATGATTTGTANCATANANAATCACTCATACAGANCGGAGGCTTTAANGNCCTCCGCAACTTTCGCTAATCAATNAGCATAGGCTNANATTTTTCCNTCAAATGGCCGCTAAACCTTTAAAAACTGCAATCAAAAAGAAAGCTCAGACGGCAACTAAGAAAAAAGCCCGTAAGCCTCTTANAGCAGTTCGNNCCNANAAAACCTCTGCTAAAACAACACGAGAAAACTCNAAAAAGCCAGAACCAAAAGGCAANCCATTCTCCNTAAAAAAGAAAAGAGAAGTGGCATGCGAAGTCATAGAGCGTCTGCGNGCTATCGAGCCAGANCCNAAGTGCGAGCTATACTTTGAAACNAGCTTTCAATTGCTGGTAAGTGTGGTTCTTTCGGCACAAACNACTGATAAAATGGTCAATCGCTGTATGGAACCAATCTACAAAAANGGTTTTACNCCGGAAACNCCGCTAGCCTGGGGACAAGAAAAACTTTTGTCTGCGATCCGAACCATTGGTCTCGCTCCAACGAAATCAAAGAATATCATGAAGCTATCAGAAATGNTTATCAATGATTTCAACAGNNAAGTCCCTGATAACCGCNAAGACCTNGAATCACTGCCGGGAGTTGGAAAAAAAACNGCCAGCGTCATTCTTGGNGAAATTTTTCGNCATCCAACGCTNGCAGTTGACACCCATGTGTATCGGGTAACGCGAAGATTGGGNTTACAATANGAAAAAAATGCGGAAACNGCCGAAGGAAAGCTACTGGANATCATACCNTCATGCGCCCTTCCGGCNGCNCATCATTGGNTTATACTTCAGGGTAGATATACCTGCAAAGCAATTAGNCCTAAGTGCGANATATGTGTATTGCAGGATATNTGCCCCTCATACTAATTANGAAAGCCCANATCCCGCAANCAGGCAGAAAGCTCTTTAATCGGAAGGCCTATGATAGTTGACTCGTCGCCAATAGCCTTTTCAAATAAGAAGCCTCCNTTGTTTTCGTACTGATAGCANCCAGCACAACCCTGCCACTCNNCGGTATTNAGATAGATNTCTATATCTTGACTATTAAGAGGTTTCATTATCATTGTCGCAGTCACCACCTCNTGNGCCACANNGACACCACNACTTATAATNGCAAAGGCAGAATGNAGATAATGAGTTTTACCCGCAAACAAGTTGAGCCTGTCATAAGCAATTTCCCGTGTTTCTGCCTTACCGTATGCNNCNCCTTCAAACTCCAAAACCTGATCACAGCCGATAATCACCGAGCTTNCCCCCTCAGACGCAAGGTCTGTAAAAACCCGTTTTGCTTTGGCTATCGATCTCTGGAGCGCCAAATCTGCAGGGTTCTCCCCCGTGATCAAACTCTCATCCAAGTTTGGTTTTATACACCTGGCAACAATCCCAGCCTCCCGCAACACACCTTCACGCCACTTTGACCCAGAACCTAAGATCAATTGATTGATATTCAAGATACCCTCCTCTATATTGGCCCAGCCTCTTGATCAGCCAGCGAAAGACCATAGAATGGAAACCAAACTTAATCAAATCCCAGATCCAGAAACACCGATGAGTGAATTTTCAGAGCTTCTCAACAATAGAGATAGCGTTCTCCATAAAGTGAGCACTAAGCAAAGAAATCGATTCATTAAACATACGAATAACAACCCGTCACAATTCTCTAACTGGCGCTGGCAAATGAAGCACCAGGTCCACTCTCAAGAACAGGCGAAGAATTGGCTGAACCTTGATCCAGATGAGATCATGGGGTTTAATCAACTTAAAGATCTTTTTAACGCAGGGGTAACTCCATATTATATGGGGTTGATGGACCCGGATAACCCTCTTTGTCCTATAAGGCTGCAGTCCGTTCCCCGGGGCTCCGAAAAAGTCGACAAGCTAGGTATGCATGACCCGCTGGATGAAGTTCCGCACTCACCAGTCAAAGAAGTAGTCCATGTATATCCGGATCGAGTCGCTTTCTGTGTTGCCCAGTTGTGTCCCGTATACTGCCGTTATTGCTTTCGCAAGAGAAGAGACGATGAACAGGGCCTGCACTTTAACCGTAGTATTATAGATCGTGGGGTCAATTATATTAGAGAAAACCCGGCTATTCGCGATGTCCTCATTACCGGAGGGGATGCATTTATAGCATCAGACTCAGCGATCGATCATTTGCTCAACAGGATCTGCGCAATACCACACGTCGAAATGGTACGCTTTGGCACCAGAACACCGGTAACACTCCCCTACCGTGTCACGAAAAATCTTTGCAAAATTATAGGCAAGCATCAAAAGGTTTTCGTCAATACTCATTTTAACTGCGCAGAAGAAATGACTCCCGATGCGAGTCAAGCCATTGCTAACTTAGTTAATGCCGGGATTCCTGTTGGCAATCAAGCTGTTCTCTTAAGAGGGGTCAATAACACACCGGAAAAAATGATGAACCTCTGCCGCAGCCTACTTAAAAACCGAGTAAGACCATATTACGTCTTTCACCCTCACGCNGTGGAGGGTACCGAGCACCTTAGAGTTACTGTAGATGAAGGCTTAAAAGTCATGGGATCATTGCGAGGAAATATAACTGGAATGGGNATCCCGGTTTATGCGCTAGATACACCTTCTGGCAAAATACCAATTCAAAAAAACTATATTTTGGCTCGGGACGGGCACGACCTGGTCTTCGAAACTATTCGCGGAGAAATCTGGCGTGAAAAAGGGGTTAACACTCCANTACCAGANCTTCATTCAGNAGATAAATAGCAGAACCTTGCCCATGTCAGAAATGTCCGCTAAGTTAAAGTAAGATAAAAATTAAAAGGAACAGACTATGAAGAATCTGTTGAAGGATCTTACCGATAAAGCTAGCGGCTTTGTTGAAATGCGGTATCATAAACGCCAAACTAATTCTTTCGTAGCCCAAAAAGGAAGAGTCGATGTTGCCAATCAGACCGTTGTCTCNGGCATAGGAATAAGGGCAATGGTCGATGGGTCCTGGGGATTTGCGGCTACTTCAGACCTTACCGAAAAAAACTTAAAACAGACTATTGAACAAGCACAGAAAAATGCAAGGATCCTGGCAGAAACAAGTGAAAGAGCCAGCCGAAACCTACCNAAGGACAGNCTAGCAACCGAAGATTTTGTTGGAGAAGGCTTTAATGACCTAGTCNCTATGTCTGTATCTGACAAACTATCTCAAGTCATTGACATCGAAAAGTCTCTTGGCGATTTAAATTCAAAGATTCAGTCTTCTCGATGCCGCTATAANGAAATCCTCGAAGAAAAAGTNATAGTCACTAGCGATGGTGCAGAAGCGAGTCTAAAGATCGCTCAACCAGAAGTCTCCATTGCAGCTGTTGCTGCAAATCAAGGTCAACAAATTTCTTCAGGCAGATCTGCTGGCGTCTCAGGTAACTGGCAGTGTCTTTTNAATCACCCATCTCTTANTCATATGGTTGAACAAACCGGTAAACTAGCTGTCGACTTGCTAAAAGCAGATTACCCGGAAGGCGGCCTAAAAAATGTTATTCTAGCACCCGCAGTAGTAGGATTGTTATGTCACGAGGCCATTGGCCATACGGTTGAAGCTGACTTNGTTAAATCAGGCTCAATAGCNCAAGGCAAGATAGGCACCAAAGTGGCTTCAGATATAGTTACTTTATGNGATTCTGGCATNGAATCAATAAGCGGCTATGCCACAGGAAANATTCCTTTTGATGATGAGGGTGTAAAAACGGAAAATACNATCATCATCAAAAACGGATTATTAAATTCATATCTTCACAATAGAGAATCAGCCGCTGAATTCGGNGTTGCCGCNACAGGTAATGCCAGAGCTTGGNTATATAANGATGAACCGATCATTCGCATGAGAAATACCTACATGGCACCAGGACAAACATCCTTGGATCAGATGATAGCTGAAATGGAAGATGGCTATCTGGTAGAAGGAGCGGGAGGAGGCCAGGCAGATGCTAACGGGGAGTTTATGTTTGGTTGCTCACATGTNTGGAAAATCAAAAACGGCAAGAAAGTNCAGTTACTCCGAGAAGCAACTTTGTCAGGCATTGCTTTTGATGTCTTAAAAACTATTGATGCNATTAGCTCAGAATTTCTTTGGGACCTTGGAAGCGGATACTGCGGCAAAGGCCAACCAGCTAAAGTCGACGCCGGCGGACCATATGTCAGATGCAAAATGCACGTTGGAGGTAGATAATGAAAGATCGACTTACAGGACTAAGNAATGAAATTCATGACGTAGCAAATTATGGNCTAGAATTAGCGATAAAAAATGGCGCTGANGAAGCCAAGATAGGNACCAGCTGCTCTCAAGAGAAAAGACTCGTGATGGAAAATAAAAAGTTTTCCCTCGCAAATTCAATGCAATCGCAAGCAATTGGTTTAATNATCCATAAAAATCAAAAAAAAGGCTCTGCTACAACTAACAGACTAGATANGAATGAATTTACCAANATNGTTGATAATGCCGTTAATCTTTCTCAGTTTTCTATTGCTGACGATGCCTTACACTTTCCGGGCCCTGAAATTGCNCAAAAAGCTAAACATCTAGATTTTGTTTTTGACCCCAAGCTGCCNGAGCTTAATCTAGATGAACTNAAAACAATGATGANAGAAGTTGGTAAAATACTTAATGACAACCCTAAGATTGCATTAGATAAATTTGAAATGAGTCTTGATGTNAGTCATTCATCACTNCACAACAGTCATGGTGTGTTTCAAAATGAAAAACAAACATCGATTCAATGGAGTTGGATGGGAATGTCCAAAGATGGGGATCAAGTGTCCGGNATCGACTATGATTCTGGTTTTAGCTATACAATTGAAGGAGCCCTCGAAGCAGCATCATTAGATGCAAAAAGATTTNNNCAAAAACTACTTCGCTCCCTCAACCCTATTAGCTGCCCATCTTATAAAGGCCCTATAGTCATCAGTCCTAGAGCAGCGTATGACCTTCTCATCGGCATTATTATGTTNCATGCGTCCGGACGGCAAGTAATGGATGGCAAAAGCAAGTGGATTAAAAGAATTGGTGAACAAGTTCTTTCACCTAAACTTACCTTAACCGANAAGCCTCATAGTAAAAATCTCATGGGAGCNACTGCCTATGANGGCGATGGNATTCCTACNGAAGAAAAAGTNCTTTTGCAAAATGGAATTTTACATCATCATTTNCATGACTGCTATTCCGCNCGTAAAACCGGAGGNCAACTTCTTGGGATGAAGGGAGGACCNTTCGGNCTCCACATAGCCCCNGGTTCGATGTCTATGATTGAACTAACAAGCCAGCACAAAGAAATTCTTTACGTTGACAGNTTCTCAGGAAATACCGACCCNCTTACAGGTGACTTTAGTGGCGTNGCCAAAAGCAGTCGCCTATTTGTAGATGGGCAAGATGTNGGTTGCGTAAAAGAAACGATGATNGCAGGCAATTCTTTNGATCTATGCAATCAAATCATTGGNCTGTCTGCGGAATCCACNATCATTTCNGGCTCCATGAATTGCCCGACCTTCTTNGTCGATGGAGCCACAGTCTCNAGNAGTAGCTNAATTACTTTNCGCTCGTTTTTAGTTTTCTGGCAACANGAGCAGGCATNGCTGGCTTGAAGGTAATGCGATCACCAAAGACNAGNGGAACTACCTCTCTCTGCCCATCAAGNGCAAGTATAGCATCCGTGGTTCGATTCTCGACTGNGAANNCNCCACCATTACCACCAAATACCCCNTTAATATTTTTGAGCTTGGCNCCATCAGAAACATANGGNTCTCTTACAAGAAACATTAAGTCATCACACTCAGGNTCGACTTTTTCGCCCCCAGCAGCNGAAATACCGCCTGTAGAACCTGTTCCAGTNGCAACCCANATACCACTAGACTTGTGGACTTCACGCCTATCGCCCACCTNAATNATATANCTAGTNGTTGCAGCTGGGTTAGCACTCGTAAACAAAAAGTCGTTCAGGGCAGGAGCTGTCTCGGTATGCTCTCTAGTTTCAACATGGAAAACAGATGCTTTAACTCTGGTACATCGGTGATAATCGACCTNACCANCTTTAAATCGATCNACCAAAAGCCCAATATCAGGCGCCTTNACAGCACACAAATANCCCACACTAGAGTTCGAAGAACAGATGCCTAGTAANGGGGTATTATNATCAGCCATATGACTAGCCGANAGCAAGGTTCCATCCCCACCCACCGTAAAAATACCATCGTATTTTTGTTCNGCANACACCANATCATCTCTCTGCAAGTGNTCGTATNTAATACCNGCAGANTCAAGAGAAGCNTTAACTTGATCNAGGCTNGCATAGTGCTGATCATGTGCGATCTTTAANTCATCAAGNTGATCNGATGTCATAAACCCTCGGCTAATCCGCAATCGNATGACATCACCATGCTGCTCCAAGTTTGTCGTCTTAGANACCAACAAAACATGCATTTGAAAAACCCTCAGATAATTCTAACTACCACCCTGGGCTTTTTGATTTATATCCATATTCCTGTATTCATCATTNACCCAGATCTCATTAGCCTTCTCATATTCTTTTCGAGCCAAAGTNTTAAGGGTATTGTAGAANGTATAAGACTGCATATAACGNGCACTTTTNGANAGTTCCTCAGCTTTTTGAGCATCAAACTTAGACATGTCAGGATTNTTCNTGGACTTCAACCTCAGNACATATTTCCGACCATTGATATCNANGATTTCAGGGTANGTTTGCCCCTTTTTCAANCTTAACACCGCTTCTTTAAGTGCGCTGTCATTACCCAACCCAGGAATAAAACGGGCGTTGGCAGAAAACTCAGCAGTACTAGCCCANCTCAGNCTTCGTGCNCGGATACCTTTGTCATNACCCGATTTAGCNGCTTCTAAAACTANCTTNGCCAAATCAGCCANNGCAGTACCGCCNTTCTGTTGTTTGATTAATTTTCGAGCAATAGCGTTNGTAGCCTGTTTAAGGTCTCGGCTAACTTTAGGCTGAAAACCTTCCACTTTAATGATGTGAAAACCAAACGGAGATTCCACNACTGAGCTGATTTGGCCTTTTTTCATCTTAAANGCCACATCACTAAACTCTTTNACCATNGTGTCNCGNGCGAANAANTCACCCCTCANAAGAAGGCCTCCATTAGACTTACCNGATGCCTCATCAGTATTTGCAGCNACAAAGCTGACAAAAGCTGCTGGATTTTTCCTCAANTGNGCTAGCAAGTCGTCCGCCTTTTTCTTNGCTTTAGCTTTAGNTCGTTTCTTNCCTGCNCCNGTAGCGCCCCGCGCACCTTCAAANCTCACAAGAATATGGCGTGCTTTGATCTTCTCTTCCTGCTCAAATTCACTTCTATTGNCGTCAAAATANTTCTTTATTTTATCTTTAGAATCNTTGACAAAAGCNANNACGTCCTGATCTGTCACTTTTNTAATCGCAGATTTCTCATCCATCATGACGTAATCAACAATCAANTTCGTTTCCTGTAATTGCCAATCNAGCTTGGANGATTCTTTAGANACATACCAGCTATCCATAACAAAAGTCCTGAATTTATCTTCNGTTAGCTGCCGCCTAATTTCGGAAGTCANGCTTTCTTCTGTGTAGGCATTAGCCCGCAAAAACTGNTCAAANCTATCNCCATCAAACTTGCCATCCACCTGAAAAGCCGAGGCATTTTGCAGGACTTTTAAAACTTCGGNTTCAGATGCAACAATGCCGCTNCGAGTAGCCTCAACATAATTAATCCGCTGNCCTACCAATTGATCAAGAACCATACCCGATAGATTCATAGCCGCAGGATCGAACCGATCTCTCTGCTGCTGTTGATATCGNTTATAGGCAGTTCTATAGGCTCGCCTAAACTCAATACCAGTGACTTCATTACCAGCGACCACGGCAGCTGCGCCTTTTGGACCTGTCAACCGAGAGCCTGTTGGTTCACATACCCCGAAAAAAGTCATCGCACCTACGGCTAGAGCCAAAGTTGTGTAGGCTACTATCTTCGGAAACATTCTCTTACTACCAACATCCTTAGCACCACCACCTAGCATTCTTTCACCTTCCATATTTTTAAGACTCAAGTTCTATGCCAAAAGTCACATAGGACAGAGTATGAAATTTAGATACCCTAGATAAACTTGTCCACATCAAACAGAAAATAGAACACAATTCACCTATAAAATAAAACTCATTGCATAACTTCCTCGACTCTCATAGCTTATTAACGGTAGAATACATTCAGCATGACGCACTCAAGTGCCTTATAATAAACAATATCCCATGAAATTCCGACATCAAGTTGGACAAGGGATGTTTTCGTGGTTTAATGTATAAACAAAGATGGAAAATTTTAACCAGGAGACAAAGCATGATTTTCGATTGGCTGGCAGGAATGTTTTCAAACGACCTCGCAATCGACCTGGGGACAGCAAATACTCTCGTCTACGTTAAGGGGAAGGGGATCGTCACTAACGAACCTTCTGTCGTAGCAGTGCAAAGAGATGCCCAAGGCGGGAAGAAAATTTTGGCTGTAGGTAAAGAAGCTAAGGATATGCTTGGTCGAACCCCTGGTTCTATCGTCCCTGTTCGGCCTATAAAGATGGTGTCATTGCGGACTTTGAAATTACTGAAGCCATGCTTCGCTACTTCATTGAAAGAGCCCATAATCGTCGAACCATGGTTAAACCAAGAATCATCATCTGCGTTCCTTATGGCATTACCGAAGTTGAAAAAAGGGCGGTCAGAGAGTCAGCTGAATCCGCAGGCGCCCGAGAAGTGCACCTCATTGAAGAGCCTATGGCAGCTGCCATTGGAGCCGGGCTGCCTATCTCAGAGCCAAGCGGCAATATGATCGTAGACATCGGCGGTGGCACTACAGAAGTTGCGGTTATCTCCCTTGCTGGCATAGTTTATTCTAAGTCAGTTAGAGTTGGTGGCGACAAAATGGATGAAGCCATCGTTAACTATCTAAAAAGAAAATATAATTTACTCATCGGCGAGAGAACTGCAGAGCAAATTAAAATTGCTATTGGCACAGCTTATCCTGATGAAGAAATTCAGACCATGCATGTTAAAGGTCGAGACCTAGTTGCAGGTATACCAAAAACTATAGAGGTCGCTTCGGAAGAGATCAGAGAAGCTATCGCAGAGCCGGTCAACACAATCGTCGAGACAGTCCGAATTGCACTGGAAAAAACACCTCCGGAACTGGCTGCGGATATTGCGGAGTCAGGTATCGTGCTGACAGGTGGAGGAGCGCTGTTGACCGATCTCGACAAACGCATCTCAAATGAAACTGGTCTGCCCGTATTCATCGCGGAAGATCCACTGACTTGTGTGGCCCGCGGGGGTGGCAAGGCCCTTGAGCTTATGGACCTGCACGTTCTGGATTTGCTCTCCACCGAGTAATGTCAGGCTTCTAGGAGCAGCGTCATCAAACCGCTTTTCCTCAAGCGAAACCGCATAGGTGCAAAGTTTGTTTTGCTCTGCATTGCATGCTTGCTTGC
>PBRN01000174.1 GCA_002725955.1 Pseudobdellovibrionaceae bacterium | reverse complement strand
ATAATCTCTCAGTTCTTTTTTATCTTCTGTAGCTGCCCCCAGCACAGCTTCTAAGGCTAACTTAGCATCGAAGTTACGCACACCCTTGACATAGGCATCAGCAATCACTGAAGCCCCATGATAACCAATCATAATCCTGGTATCATAATTCTCTAACTCCCACTCCGGCAAACGACCAAAAGCTTCGTACTTCTTTAATAATGCCTGGATCATCTTGCCATTGGTTTCTGGAGCATAAAGATTCAAAAAGGGGTGCAAGGCACGATAGGTATCCCACAAAGAATATATGGTGTAATAAGGCTGCTCAAGACTGCCTTGCCTGACCTTATAGTCCATTCCCCGATAACGTCCATCCACATCCATATATATATTGGGCGCCAACAAGGTATGATACAACCCAGTATAATAAATCCGCTTGCGATCCTCATTGGGGTCTTCTATCGCAACGCGACCTAACCATGTTTGCCACTCATTTTCAGTTTTAGTTCGGACTTGCTCCAAATCCCAACCAGCGATCTCACTGCTCAAATTTCGACAAGCTCCATCAGTATCCACAGCCGAAATCCCGATCTTAACTTTCAACTGGGCAATGCGCTCACCAAAATTCAAACTACTTTTAATCTCCTGATCAGAAATCGGACCGGTTTTATTCTCATGATCAACCAATGGCTCAGAAAACTCCATACAGAAGTAAACCATTTGATTCCGTGCCCAGTTAAAAGTGTTGCGAAAACCAACAACTTTCGTTGGGCTTAACACTTTAATCCACGACTCGGCTACATTAGCATCATCTCGATGCTGTAAATCAATAAGCAGTCTACGTTCACCAATCACTGAAGCATCAAATTGATATTCATGAATAGCTGATCGAGTGGCAGCAGCTATACGTACATCGATTTGATCATCCGTCAATTGAACAGCATAAAAACCTGGTGTTGCTACTTCTCTTTGATACGCTGATCTATACCCCGTCTTTGGAGCCAACTCTGAACCACGTTCGAATTGAGCTTCACCGACTGTCGGCATCAATAGCACATCAAGCCGGTCAATAGCGCCAGTGCCGCTCAAATGAGTATGGGTAAAGCCAATAATAGTGGGATCACCAAAATAATAGCCACTGGCAGAGTCCCAGCCAGAAATGCGAGTATCCGGCCCCGCTTGAATCATACCAAAAGGAGCCACTGCAGAGGGATGGGTATGCCCGTGACCTCCAGTACCAATAAAAGGATCTACGTAATCAACAGCTCTTCGGGCATGTACTGGTGCAGATGAACCGAAAAGCACAACAATAGTGATCATCATTGTTTTCAACATAATAGCTTCCCTGAATAATTACTGTGTACTTTCTATTCATCCAGATATAGCAAATCTAAGCCAGAGGGAAAAGCCGACAAATCGCCTTCGTCATAGTGAGGTTAAGAAACAAAAAGCACTGGGGACGACCGAAAGTATAATCATAGGTGTGGAGAATGGTATATCAACGAATAATCGCATCTATCTTACTAAACACCTCCTTTCGGTAGCGCATCGGTTCATTAATCAGTTGGTGCATGGCTCCTTCTACTAAATAAATTCGAGACTTAGGTATCAGCCGGCTAATTTCTGCCAAATTCTGAGGCCAGTCCACGACCTTATCTGCAGTACCCTGAATCACGGTCACATTCAGACCTAAATTATCTTGCTGCACAAAACTTTTCTGCCAACGAATCAAAGCTCTCGCCCAGTTCAAAGGTACCGTTTTATGCTGGAAGGGCTCTTCTCTTTGAAACCTGTTAAAGTCAGAATCATGAGTACGACTTCGAAAGAATCTGGGAACAGATGTCAGCGAACTAAAAAAGCCAATCAGAGTTGATGTAAGAAATGATTGATGCCAATAGATAAGGGGAGCCAAAAGAACGGTCTGACTAGCCTCAGGAATCAAATGGCGGCGACCTGCTTCAAGCAAGATAGCACCACCTGCACTGTGACCAATAAAATAATCAGGGAGTTGCTTTTTCTCCCCCAGAACAGCCATTAACTTTTCGATCACCTCCATATACTCCGAGATATCATTGATTTCAGCCCGAGGGCCACTCGACAAGCCATGCCCTGGGAGATCAATAGTGAGAACATGACAACGATCACCCAGATAATCAATTAAGTGCTTAAAATATCCTGCATTGTCGAAGTAACCATGAATCAATAGGCATCGCTTTGCATCCGGTCTATGAGAAGAAAATAACATCGAGTGAATGCTATAACTTCCCGTTTGCCAAATGTTACCAAATACTTTTCCTTTAAGATCAGCTGGTGATTGGAATTGATAATGCTTAAGAAAAAGATCACTTTGGCTCAAAAGGAAATCGCTATTTTGAGAATAGCTTGGTAAACCGTTACCTCGGCTACCTTTGCCTCCCCACTCACTTAGATGAGACTCATAATCAAAAGCCGCAGTGTGAGCTGTATTTATCGAAAGGGTCATTACAATTCCCAAAATTTTCAGCAAGTCATCACCATTCTATCTTATCACCCACAAATAATAGTAGGCCAAAATTTTCAAGGTATATGAAAACCCTGAGTCATTATATTACCTCGAATGTAAATCATTTCCACAGAACCGAAAGCAACAAATCCATTTTATGTAAAAACTTATGACATCAGTCAAAAAATGACTCATGGTCACCATAAAAAAGCTCAATACTAACAATATATTACAACTTTCACCACCTGGTACTTACTTTGCACTATCATAAATAGCAGATGAGCCCACTATGGGAATGTTGAAACAGAATGCTGATAAACATAGGAATCAAAACTATGCTTTAATATACAGGAAAAATTTTAACAACGACCTTAGCCCAGGACTTACAAAGTTCTGGGCACTTAACTATTGACCTCACTAGCTTCCGCCTCATAAAAACCATCTGAAAATTGAGCAAAATAAATTCGACATATGGATCATTTGCGCCTAAGTCAACTGACCTAGCATAGATTTAGTTTCTGAAAAAGAATAAAGCCCATCAATTTGTACCTATTGAGGTTTGATCGTTTTAAGGTAATCATAGAATAGACGCACAGTTTTCTAAAAAAACTATAGAGGAGTCAGATAGTGAATCATTATATATTGAGGTTAAATCTATCATTAGCCACAATCATATTGACCTGTACTAGTCAATTGGCCTATAGCAAGGCAAATGGTTCCCACATAAATATGGGCATAAGCTACCCATCTTTAAATCTGAAAATAAGTGATCAGGGCCAGGAGACCGCATCGGGTTCGTCCAAACACAGTATCGTATATGAACCAGTCGTCGCCAAAGCAGGTCACTTGAGCTATACAGCTGGCTACCTTTCTCTAAGTTACAGCAGAAGTATCGATGAAGAGGAAGAAAAACCTCAATTTTCGGGTGGATCCATCAAGTGGTATCGATCTACATATGGATTTGATATTGACCACCAACAATTTGAAAGCTTTCAGATCACTAATGGTAGTGGCTTTTCATTAGCATTACCCAATTCCGAAATAAATAAGCAAGACCTCCGAGTCAACCTAACCACGGCACGCGTTTATATCCTTCCTTTTAGGAAACAGTATGCGTTTAGTGTCTCATTTGAGCCAGCCGTCAAAAAGAAAACCGGGGTCGCTGCTGGAGTTATGTTCAGTGGTAACGATCTCACTTTCTCTACTAATCAAGGTCTAATACCCCAGACTTGGAAAATACCTTTTGGCAATAATGCTGGTTTCGTCGATGCGAACCTTAGAGGTAATTATCTGCAATTATGTGCAGCATTCACTCTTGCATACGGCCCCAGCTATTTCTCTTTCTTAGGAGCAGTAGGACCAGGGGAACAAAGTTACAATTATACCGTCAACACTTTCTCTGAAAATACCAATACTGGCACCAATCGCTCTCAAGCATTCCTATTAAAAACACAAGCAGGTCTGGTCGGGCAAACCTTTTTTACCGCAATATCGACTTCTATTAAAAGCCCCGAATATACACTTGATAAATTAACCATAGCTGGTAATCAACAAGAAACAAAAGGTATTACCGGATTCAAATGGGCATGGTAAATCTTTACCAGCAGAGTCCAGACTTATATCTATTTCTGTCGCAGCTTATAAAATAGCGAAATACTGCTGCCTTGAGGAGGTGGAGGGTTTAATTCAACCCGACCTCTATCGTCATCATAAGTGATTGTCGTATCAAAAATTTCTTGATCAACATAAACGGTGACTCCTTCAGACCTGATCAGATCTGAAGCAACATCAAAACTATATTTTAGGGGTATTGGCTCTAACCAATTTACACTAAAAGTAACGTTCTGAAGATCTTCAGGCAAAACCAATTCATTGGTTTGTTCATCCAATAAATATGTACCTTGTTCAAGGCTTGTATCACCAANCTGGACATCGATACTTTCTGGCACATAATCCAAGTCTAGTGNCAGACGNTCATANACCACTCCNTCTCTGCCTGAGCGGTAGCTTATAGATAACTCNGTACCAGCAGCTGGGATCGAATTAAAAGTTAACAAGTCANCTTCCACCGTAAAATCNTCAAAGGNTTCATCNCCAATAGTAATTTTAACTTCCCCATCATCAGGTAGAGGATCGAGGGTATACTTATTCACCAGTAGGTTAGCAATATCATCAGAAATAATTTTAAAGGTATTAGTATAGTTTGCATCGCATATACTGCCAACAGCACCACCAATCAAATCAACAGCACGATTATATTCGACCCCATCTCTTCTGGCGTCAGTGCAAGTGGCATCACCGGGCTTCTTGATTAAGCCATACAAAGCAGCATTTTCACCAGTAGTGCGTATACTATCGAGNTATGTTTTGGTNTCCATGGCCCAATCAATATTATCACCACAGTTACCATTAGAACAGTTATCTTCATCAGAAATAATGATGGAAGCAACCACCGAATTATCACGCAACCATGGGTTTTGNCCTACACANGCCCCCTGCAAACCGACGATAGTCTGCTGNAAACCTTGTTCATCACTNTCGCCATCGGTACCTGCAAGAATGGCATTTTTAAATTTTGTAACTTTATCGAGATCAGATTTTTTAATCAGTCCTCGGTAGCAGTCACCTTGATTATCGGTAGTGACGACTGAAATTTGCCAATCAGCCTCAGTAACATACATTANTAATGCTTCCATACGATTTGCTACTTCAGCCTGCTCTTCAGACATCGAGCCTGAATTATCAATAACAATTAGAATATCTAACAGTGGNCTTACTTGAGTAAACTTATTTTCATANAAAGTTCCAGGTATACCCTGGGTAAATTGCCGAGAATGACTAGGNTAGGTTAATTGTGAGTAAACCTGCTCAGCAGTGGCCANTGCCTTGGGAGTANTACTCTTGAATTCTGTTTTCTGACACCCNTGTGTCAGGAATGCCAATATCATCATAGGGTATGTAAACTTCATCACCGAACCTTCTCACGGAAACTAAACAACAGCAGCTTGATACAACATAGTTTTTATTGCAAACCCCTTGCCAAANAAGGANCTCTNTGTAANGCNNNAACTTTATTNANTTTTCCANATATNCACNGTAGTAATNACCGCATAAAAGTACGACACTGGCAANAAAAAAGGCATTTAACAACAGTATGTTGCTGTATTTTCACACCCAAACAACNCACTTTTATGGGGNAAAANAGGTGTTTTCTGTNNATTATGCCTAAANNTNTGTCGNAGAAGCTTTGCCGGGAGGCNGGCAAAACGACTGNGGATCTNCAATAANAGGCAAATGCAAGNCTNNNTAGACTGANAACTTGTTCATAAAACCTGTTACTGATATAACTACNGACCGTTAACNGAAAGGGAAATCGAGGAGAGAAAAAACTTGGAAATTAAGAGTGAAGTCCAAAAATACTATGGTGAAGTGNTGCAGAAATCAGAAGACCTCCAAACGAATGCCTGCTGCACCGGAGATGTTTACCCTCCCTATATAAAAAAAATTCTCTCAGAAATTCANCCCGAAGTGCTTAGTCGCTATTACGGTTGCGGTCTTGCNTTACCTCAAAGCCTTAAAGGGACATCTATCTTAGACCTTGGATCTGGATCAGGNCGAGATTGTTATCTACTCTCAAAACTTGTAGGNGAACAAGGTAAAGTCGTCGGCGTAGACATGACCGACGAACAACTTGAAGTNGCTANATCTCACCAGGATTTTCATCGGGAAACATTCGGCTACAATAGTAGTAATGTAACCTTTCTCAAAGGAGAAATTGAGAAATTAGATCAGCTTGACCTTCCCAATAATATATTTGACATCGTAACNTCTAATTGTGTGATTAACTTNTCNTATGATAAAGAAGCTGTCTTAACTCAAGCTTGGCGAGTACTCAAAGAAGGNGGNGAACTATATTTNTCGGATGTATATGCNGATCGCCGGATACCAGACCACTTAGCAAAAGANCCCGTTCTCTATGGAGAATGCCTTAGTGGTGCGCTTTACTGGAATGACTTTTTAAACCTNAGTAAAAAAGTTGGCTTCATNGANCCACGCATGGTTACNTCNGCCCCCATTACTATTGAAAATGATAAAATCAAACAGAAGGTCGGNAACATCAANTTTCATTCGGTGACCTACNGGCTATTTAAATTNCCNGCTCTCGAGAACGANTGCGAAGATTATGGCCAAGCAGTTATCTATAAAGGCACGGTNCCAAATAACNCTTTTCAATTTTTTCTGGACGACCATCATGTGATAGAAACAGGTAAGGTTTTTCCGGTTTGTGGTAACACCTATGATATGCTNCATCTATCCCGCTATCAAGAGCACTTTGAATTTATNGGTAACAAGAAAACCCATTACGGGATATTCGAAGGCTGTGGNGGCGANTCTCCATTTANAGCCCCTGATCAAGAAACAGGTTCTCCTGCAGGTTGCTGTTAATGCACCTGCACNGGAAGATANACNGTAATCTGACTAAGCATAGTAAAAGCAGTATCCAAACGAGACAAATCTTCTGCAATNCTGCCATCCTTACCAAGCCCATTGCCATGACCAATGGGCTTNAGTAGCTTNACTTCCAGACCATCCTCAAGATCNACTTCNNCAGAATATAGTAAAGAAGGCTGACCATTTTGATTCAATAAACGATATGGATGAAAGTATTCGTTCCAGTCGTAGGGGCGATTAATTTCCAGCATCACACGAAAGCCCTGTAGACCAATAGGTAACTTAGTTTTAAGCTCTATAGCACTATAAGGCCCAGCTAAACTAAACTCTGAGCGAACCACCTGACTAATTTTTTCATCGAAAGGCTTTTTAGTTTTCCCTTTAAGATTGGACCAAATAGGAAGAGCGGCTGGGTCTTGGTAAAGCTGCTCAATCTCTTGCCCCTCTCCGAACAAAATTTTTGGCAATTTGGGTTGCGACAACAATATAGTATTAAGATAGGTGCCCGACGAAGTTTCTAACCAAATCACCATTTGCGGAGCATACCAATAACCTAAATTTAAGGTAGCTAATATATCCCCACTAAGTCCGAAATTAACAGGCTTAAAACCAATATAACTGGCACCTGTTTGCATCCGCAACACCAGCGGCCTGCCTGGCCTGGACCACAAGGTTTTTACTTGATACCATCCAGACTGAGGAGGAGGATTAAAAAAATAGATACCAATCAAACTCACCAGCAACAGAAAACAAATAATCGAAACAAAAGGTTTCCGACAAGAACCAAAGGACCACTTCATTTTTTTCACTGGTTGCCCTCCATTTTTCTCATTATTTCATCATACAATAGCCTTAAAATTGCTTGCAAACAAAAAGCATCTCCCCCTTCCGTGCTTTAGTCATATCATCGAGAAATCCGTCCGAAGCTAGATCTATGAACAACAGTATTTCGTCTACAAGGACTCTCATCAGCACCTCATCGCAGCAGGTCGCAAACATGCACCCGTTAAGATAGGTATAACCTAAAGCTTGGTCAGACCACCATTTGGCATAGGCCATACGAACTAAGTTAATAAGGCAACAGATCACCGTAGCATGACCCCAATAATTTTAATATTAGCAATAGCTTATAAAGCATGCCCTCGATTGGCAGCCTGAGATAGACCTTACTTAGTCGTTATCAGCGATAGTTAACTGATAAAAAGTACCGAGAAAGCTGACAATTGAGGCAAATTGAAGTATGTTTCTAGACTGCTGACTGGTGGGCAGCAGCCAAATTGACCTTAACTTATTGATTGATAGAGAGAGATCCATGACCGCACCAGATAGCCAAGCCTACGGAAGCTTCATCACAACAATCATTTGTAACCTGGAAAAAAATGGCTTTCCTGAAAAACAAGTGGCACTACCAATGGAAAAACTTTGGGAATCTGCACACAACAAGGGACTGAACCTCAATAAAGTGCTTGAATTTCTTAAAGAAAAAAAAGATATCGACCATAAAAAGGATGGCGAACGGATCGTCTTCTTTAAAAAAGTAGAAATTTCGGACAATATTCAAAACTCAACAGAAACCCAAGACGTCGTCAAAGATATGCCCAATATGGGCAATATATTTAATGAAATGGGTAATCTTGGTGACATGAAGAATATGAACATGAAAGATATGTTTGCTCAAGCCTCGGCGATGATGAAAAACCTAAATCCACAACAGCTTGATGCCATAAAAAGCATGTATGAAAATATGGATGAGGATCAAAAAAACGAAATGATGAAAAAAGCTAAAGATATGGGAATGTTTTAAAGCAACTAAATAATAGGTTATGTTGATCGGCTGCTTTTCGTCATATATTCTGAGCCAGACAAAGCATCTCGACTTCATCCAAAACGATTATTTTTACCTTGATTTGCAGGTGGTATTTGGAGGTTAGCAAAAAGGGACTAACCTGTTTCCCGGTAGCGGGATTGCATATTATCTAACTTTAGCTGTTCAACCACAATACGCTCAATAGCCTCAGGTGAAACGGGCTTAGTAAAAATCTCATCCACTCCCATCATCTTCATCATAGGCAAGTATTCAATCTTGCCACTTACAGCAATAATAAAAGCTGTATTTTTTTCTTTAGTGATTTCCCGAACAAACTCAATACCATCCAGTACTGGCATTAAAACATCGAGGATGACTAAATCTGGTGGATTGTCACGGTAAGCTGCCAAACCCTGCTGACCATTACCCGCTGTCTGAATTTCACAACCAATATCCGATAACAACATCCTAAAAGATTCAAGGATATCTGGATCATCTTCAATAATAAGTATTTGTTTCACAACGACCTCCCAGCGAACCCCTCGCCTGTATTTTGGTAGATCGACAAACGGGAGACAATTCTTGATCAAAAGATTTTTTATGACTACAAAAGTAAGTATCAAAGTTAGCTATGCCGGTGAAAATCATCAATTGTTATATAAATGCAACGCTGGAAAGCTCTAGATTTTCCTGATCTCAATTCATATATAAAAACAATTTGAGTCAGTTGTACAGGCCGAATGAATTAACCTGAGCAAACACGGATAAACCGACTCTGAGGGACAAAGCTATTGCAGATTTCTTAGTAATATTAGCAAGAATTTCGGTGCCAAGACAATCTATAGACACTAGTAAATCCGGACCATCTAGTTCTTTAATACGATGAACCTGACCTGGCAATATATTGAGGATACTACTATCAGTTGAAAGTGTGCGGGTTATACTGACATCTGCTGCAGCCACTTTTAATAGTATAGCTTGACTAGTATCTGTGACCTGCCATGGTAAATATAAAGTACTATCTTTAAACTTAACTTCGCTTAGATGAAAATTATGATCATAAGATTTATAAGTACAAGACAATAAAACACCCGGATTATCTAAAGACTCTCCTAATGGCCCAAGTAATTCACTAATCGGTGCACAGCTCTTGACCCCTCCAGCAGTCACCCAAATGCCATGATCAGCTAATCTAAGAACTTCATCAACAGAATGACTCACATAAAAAATACCTAGATCTAATTGCCCCTTTATTTTTTGCAAATAAGATAGGACCTTGTTTCGAGAGACTCTATCTATCGATGCAAGAGGTTCATCCATAAGTAAAATCGATGGATCGGTAAGCAGAGCGCGACCTATAGCCACTATCTGTTGTTCACCACCCGACAGAACCATAGCATTCCGTTCAAGTAGATGAGCTATCCCTAAGTTCTCTGCCATTGATTCAATTTTCTTCTCTCTCGAAAATTTCGAGATACCATTAAACCTATGTAATCTATTTAAACCATATGCTAGATTTTGCTTTACGCTCAAATGAGCGAATAGCGACGCACCTTGAAAAACATAACCTAAGTTTCTTTTATGCACAGGTAAACTCACATTCCGAGTGCTATCCAGCCATACTTTGTTACCAATACTAATATGTCCTTCAGCAGGCAAAAGACCGGCCATGCACCGAAGCAATGAAGTTTTACCTGCACCGGAATGACCAAAAATAGCGGTCAAACCCTGCCTAGGTGCTTCAAAATCAGCTGCAAATTGAAATGAGCTGACTCCCCATCGGAATGAGCCTTTTATCAATTCGCTCATATTCTCATTCCCATGGCAGACTTAGAACGATAAACCAACAAGAGTAAAACAAATGAAACAATTAACATACCCGCCGATAGAATATGGGCCTGATCGTATTGTAGGGTATCTACATGATCATAAATTGCGACTGAGAGAACACGGGTCTTACCTGGAATATTCCCGCCAATCATCATAACAACACCGAACTCACCCAAGGTATGGGCAAAGCCTAGAATAGCGCCGGTGATAACTCCGGGGCGAGCTAATGGAATAGCTACTGTAAAGAAACGGTCGATAGGTGAAGCCCCCAGAGTTCCTGCAGCTTCAAGTGGCCGCTTCCCGATAAGTTCAAATGAATTTTGAATGGGATTTACGACAAACGGTAAAGAGTAAATAATTGAACCAATCACGAGACCAGGAAAAGTAAAAGCTAAATTGCCAATACCAATAACATCTGTAAACGCTCCTATCGGCCCCTTTGGCCCCATCCCTATCAATAAGTAAAAACCCAAAACCGTCGGAGGTAAAACCAAAGGAAGAGTCACAACTGATCGTATTAAAAAGCGAAAGCGAGAAGAACTATGAGCTAACCACCAGGCTAGAGGAGTACCAAAAATCATCAAGAAAATGGTACTAACTAATGCCATTCTTAAGGTTAACCATATTGCCTCCCAATCGATCAAATTTACTTTCCCTTCTTATCCTGACTTTCAGTCGCTATGTTATAGCCAGAAGACTCAATAATCTCAGTTGCTCGGTTGCCTTGCAAAAATTTGAAAAAATCGATCGCAGCTTGGTTTTTACGACCTTTTGAAAGTAAAACAGCTCCCTGAGCAATAGGGCTATGTTGATTTTCAGGAATCAAATAGCCATATCCTACCAGCCCTTTATTTTTCAGTTGAGACAAAGCTATAAATCCCAATTGTGCAGCTCCTTGATTCACAAAATGAAGGGTCTGATTGATGTTTTCCCCATAAACAAGCCTGGGAGATAATAACTTATCTATTTTCTTATGCATCAGAAATTCATGAGCCGCTCGACCATAGGGGGCCAGTTCAGGATTAGCCATAGCAATATGTTTAAAATCACCTGTATATAAGATCTTACCCTGACTACCAACTAGACCAGCTACCGGCGACCACAGAACGAGCCTACCGTATGCATATATAAAAGGAACCTGATCGTTGCTAAATCCATTTTTGATAAGTAATTGAGGACGAGCCATGTCTGCTGCTAAAAAAACTTCATAAGGGGCACCATGCATAATCTGAGTGTAGATTTTTCCCGTAGAGCCTGAACTAAGCTTTACCTGATGGCCGAAAGTCTTGCTAAAAGCTTCACTAACATTTTTGGCAGATTCATAGAAGTTGGCGGCAACAGCTATTAAGACTTCACCAGCATATAATGGTCTATAAGTGGAAAAAGTAGCGATGATCAACAAGATAAGAAATGCTCTGCTAGCAAACTTTTTTGAAGAGAAACCCTTTTTATGTTTCAACCATATCATTTATTGAAAGTATGCTCCTGAGGGGCCCGAGGTTAGAATATCACTGCCTTATAGCATTATAGAGTCGCGACAGCTAAGTAAAAAAGCATTTTGCCCCTAAAAAACAAACCAAAAGCAATCACTCAAAACATCGGGGCAGAGAATAACCTTAACTATGATCGAGATGGCTATATAGATCGACCTCTTTGACCTTAGAAAGCTATATTGTCGCACTACAATTACCATCCAAACAGGCTTATCAGCCACAAAGGACCATCATACATCCACAGCCGAGACTAAAACAGGCTGATTATGAACGAGATGAATGCTACCAGAAGAGAAGCTCGATATTAGGTGATTTTTAACAACCACATTATGCTAACCCCTATAACTCTTATTCAGTAAGGCATATAGGATGCTGGAGTGGTGCAAGCACTTAGATCGTCTGGATATAACAATTTAGATAAACTCTATTTACTTTTTTAAAAGGAGTCCTATTTACCGTAATAAATAAAACATTCTAACTCACAAAGAATGATAGGTAGGTAAAAAATGCTCAACACTTATAGCCTTTGATTACCCGCCTACAAATTGAATCTCAGGTACTATTCATTGTAAAATAGGAGATGATCACAATTTTAAGGATTATTATAGTAGAGGCATAAATTAAAGGTCATTTAATTTATTGATCGTGACGCCTCAAGAGTATCTACCTTGGCTAACAAGACAAGCTGTAAAGATTTTTTGCTCCTATGAATTTCAATGGAGAAAAATGATGAAATTTCTATATTTTATCTTATTTTTTGTACCATTGCCTGGATGGTCTTATGACAGTGTCACCATCAAACCAACCGGACCTAACAAAGTTGGTACACGAACTATAATCATCGATAACCTAACAACGCAAGTCTATTATCCCGGCAAAACCATCAAAAGAAATTATCATAAATTCGACCTTCGATCATATCTTCCTGACGAAGATAGACATAAAATTCCAGACCATGCTGACCCTAATTTAGGGTGCGAATGCTTTCATGGAATCTTTGCTGCCAGAACTAAAAATCCGAAGCCTGTCATTATACTTATCCACGGAACGGCTGGATTTAGCACAGCATCAACTAATCTATCTACAGATCTAGCAAGTCATGGTTTTGTGGTTCTTGCGGCAGATCATCCATGGATTCAACTAAAAGATATGCTGCAATCGACTGTTGGCTTCGTTTTAAAGCATCAAATTAAGGATACTCAAAAGTTATTGAAAAGCATTCGAAATGAAAATCGGTCACTCAAGTTCCTGGGGCCGCTAGACATCAAAAACATCGGTTTAATAGGCCATAGCGCTGGAGTCGGCGCAGTCAGAAATCTAGCTCATAAAAATGAAATCACAGCCGTTGTTGCCATGGCTGGTAA
The DNA here is from genome assembly GCA_002725955.1 of Pseudobdellovibrionaceae bacterium. GTDB lineage: Bacteria > Bdellovibrionota_B > Oligoflexia > Oligoflexales > Oligoflexaceae. The sequence continues at coordinate 8,932 of PBRN01000174.1, read as the reverse complement.
TGGTATCCTAAAAACACATAAACCAAAACTAATTATCGGCGGTACTGAAGACACGCTGGTAAAATTTAGAGATCAAGAGGAAGCATACCTGGAAGCTCCCCGACCAAAGGCCCTTGTGGGTATTGAAGGTGCAGGACATTTAGCCTTTACTGATATCTGTGCTTTAATGCCTAATTACGGAGGCATACTTGAAGCTGCCATGAATTTCGGACTAAAAGTACCTGTCATTATTCGTAACTCGGGTAAAGATGGTTGTGAAGAGGATAATCTGGATGTCGTAAAGGGCTGGGCTATCATCAATGGTATCGTGACGGGATTTCTAGAACAGATTATGATCAAAAAGGATTTAAATGAAGAGAAATTTCGCCACTTGGTCAATCAGTTCACTGAAATAGAAACAGCTAGAGTCGACTATTAATTGACGGAAATCTCCAGTGCCAATAGCACTAGAGATCTTGACCCTAGTAATTAGATCCTTTGCCTTTTGCCTTTGATTTGGTCCGACTCTTACCTTGAGCCTTCGGCTTGTCTTTACCTAAATAGGTCTGCAAAGTTTTACTAACAAAAGCTTGAGAACTCTTCTTATCATATTTGGTCTTACCATCGGCAATCGACTGTGCGTACCTAAATAATGGCTCATACATCTTCTTGCCATCCACTTTCGTTTTCATATCAAACGACTTATTCTTGGCTAACAAATTATTCCAAAATGCACGTACATCACTCCAGAAAGGTTGTGTCTTCGTAAAATATGATTTCCCAGCGGAAAAATCAAAGTTTTTAACCCGCTGATAACGATTTAAACCTATTTCTCGGGCAATTTTCTTGCTTACTTTGTGACTCTTGGCATCAACAACCGCTTTTAAATTATCTTGTTCATGGGTCCAGCCATCAGCCATGACCGTATGACGATTACGACCAACAAGGGCTTGATAATCAGCACGGATCGAAAATTCACGACGGGGCAATGGCCTCCAGGTAATCTCACTTTCCCAATATGACATGTCCTTATCGTGAACCCACCGACCTATACCACCATAACGTGGAGAATCATCCACCTGATAAACATTCTGTACCCACTTACCACGATTGGATTTTAGTTTTTCTTTACGCCAGTGCCCATGACCAGCAAAAGCATAGGTATCTTTTGCTTCATAAATCCAATCTTGCCGCCAATGTTTCATCACCATCGGCCCCATCATTTTACCTTTATGAACAAAAAACATGACCATGACATGCTGTAAAGCAATAAAATCTTTTTCATTCTTAACGACATAAACATACTCGGTACCCCATGAACGATAAGGGCGATCAAGTTTATAGGATGGAGTAAAACCTATCGTTTCCTGAAACTCAAAGGATGCCCGATATGGACCTGACATTGCCAGGATAGCTGCACGATCTTTTTCTTTCTTACTTTTTGCTGATTTAAGTTTTTTCCAGGCCTGAGAAGGCACCAAATCCACTTCAGTCTTCGCTCCCCTCGTTGAACCTCCTCTGACATCATGAGCAGGTTCAACAGCAACAAGCCAACGAGCAAAACTCACTTGCTTTGGAGCTTCAGAAGTGCCTGCACAACCTGCTAAAAAGTACCAAGAAGAAAACAGAATACAAAATCGTCTGACAAAATATTGCATAAATAAAACCCACTCAAAATAAGTTATAAACGGCAACAGAAACAATGATATAACATGTACTTTTTTTAGAACATACCTTAGTCACTAATCATTATCAATATCTGTTAATTTAGTAAGTTATCCATGGATCACACTCGAAAAATATAAAGGTGCTGCCGAATCATCGTATAGTAAAGAAAAACTACAACTGTTTTAAGAATCATCAGATAAACCTCTATTTTTACATATAACAACAATTTTTTCTGGTTATTACTTGAACTTACTCGACAAGCTATTTGGGACTAGATTTTGCAAAGGTTGAAATAGACTGAAAATATAGGTGGGGGAAGCACATCCTATGAGAAAAAAATTTAACATCAGGTTCAATTTAGTCTTCTTTATAATCTTATCCACAGTAATCTGTAGCTGCAGATTATCAAGAAAACCACTCATTCAGGAAATCGACAAAAAAGGCGCTCAAAACGGTGACCTCAACTCCAAGGATATTCTTATAATAAAAGGCGCCCCCGAAACGTGGGCATCTGAAACAGAAATACAAATCCAAGTTGAAAGCGATGTTTTCGTCAGTTATCGCTATAAAGTGTCGATCTCATTAAATAATCCTTGCCTTAACCCAAATGGCTACAGTGAAAGTATCGAAATTGATACGCCACTTAAAGTTGATCTCAACCAATTACCTGACGGGGATATACTAGTTTGTGCCGTTGGCCTATATGCCGACGGAGAATGGCAATCCTATAGTCNAGCNAGTTCAGTNTCATGGTTCAAAAAAACAACTGGCCCCGCTCCNGTTCAATTTTTTGAGATCAATGAGGGCAATAACAAAACAATACTNCAATGGGCTGGGCTGCTNGAGCTAGAACAACAGTTTCTGATATTGAGNGGGTCTGAACCAAAGGAATTAATCATCCTTGAAGATGGTAAAGAGTATAATATTAATGATNANATCGAAGGCTATAAAGTTATCTATCAAGGCACTGANCTGACCTTGATTGATGATAATTTAGAAAATGGTAAAGATTACTATTATTTCATCTACATCAAAGACCAATACAAGTTATATTCNGGCTCTACTCTGCGAAGNATTAAAAGCTTAGCAATGCCTTGGCAATGGCTACCAAATGGTCAACCNGCTGGAGATTACNCTAGCGCAATATCAGCNGGACTTGAATTTGTATCGGNACAGCAAGTAGCGCTCTACATATGTCGAGCTAAATTTACTGCCAANGATGANATGTCNCCAGGTCAACTANTCGCAGGANCCGGAGGANACTTANGTGCAGGNAGCTGCCACGGAGTNGGNCCCGANCCGNTATCGGNTATCCCTGGNAATCAAACGCGAACCAACTATGAAGTACTCNNTATTACGAGGGGTACATTTGAAGATCANTTTAATTGGGCTTCGGTTGCCTATAGNGCAACAATACCTCAGACNATACCAATAGGGTCATTAGTCGCTGGCAAANTAAATAANCAAGATTTATTTATTTGCCGNGGTGGCTTTGAGGGTGGNGGTNGACCCGGNAATATNGCCGCAACATTTGAACGCTGTTNGGCTTCNGCATGGGANGGGGTTGATCGAATTCTGCCTACATTCAANGTTTGGCAAACCCTGACAAGAAAACCATTACCATAGTTTCGCTGANTGAGAACAAAAAACACATATACAGAAATACTAAAATAGAATGANCTCCAACTCNCTTGTGAGNGNTCAAAAGCCATGATATCGTCGTGGACTTAGCAAATGAACAGGAGGTTCTANATGGGATTCAAAGGGCTTTTTTTATTTTTAATCACAACCATTTCTATAAGTAANGCTTATGGNTTGGANTTGAGATGGACTGCTGANACNGAAGGTTTAGGTGANGCAAAACAAAAACCAGANCTACAAAGTATCTTAAATCAAATAAACCTNCGNNCCCAAACAGATCNNGCCTTAGCAGCAANCTCTCCCNGNCAATGGAAAACTTCTGATTTTATATTAAGTGAAAACCGCCCTCTTGCNTTTAGTCAATTTTATCACTGGCAACAAGTCAATGATGGCATTACTGTGGATAAAAAAGGNGTTCGACTCTGGACCACNCCTGAANGCAGCCTCATTCAAATGGANGCCTTTCTNGATGANAACCCTNTGGCNGAAACAGAAAGCTGGNCTGAACGGATATGGCAAAAGCAAGTCAAACCNCTATCTATTTCAAGNGCATGGATTTTATCAAAAGAATATATTACAGAATACCCTACATTGGAACCNCGTGATCTANAAAGCTCNNTAACCATAGTACAAAAACAAAAAGCANATNAAATTAGGGTTATAGGCTTTCATGGNNAACTTATCTTATTTTTATCNACCAGAGANANCAGCNTGATTANCAAGGAATATCNACCTTTTGCTACCCAAGAAAATNGTCATGCATACCATAAAGATATTGATGTAGAAGTNTTTCCTTATTTTGAAGAACATGAAGGAGANCCCCTANCCAGANTACCNGGTAAACTGCGNTATATTAGCAAAAAAATGAAGAAAAGTANTGAAGACCCCTATCGATCACTNCAAAAGNANAAATGGCCATTAAAACTAAACGATGCTAAGAAAGCAGCNACCCCTGAGGGTCAGGCTGAAGGCTACTGGTCTTGGGATATACTTAGAAAGTTAGCNTCTGCTATTGAAAATGATATTCCAGAAATTAGCAACGANTANCAATCNGGTTTATTGCTCCATGGTAAATACGGCACTATCAATATTCACCCGAAAGCCTTTGAGAAGATAACAACTTCAGAAATACCTAAAGAGTTTGGGGGGCGCATGGGTTATATCTGGGAGAAAGATCCTGAAACAGAGGATTACGCCATCATTCCTCAAGGAATAAGACTAGGAAAACCCTTATTTTCTCCTGAAGAAGCAGCTCAAAGGCAACCGATTCGAGATCCAGAACATGATCCGCAAATCTATATCAATGAGGGCTTCGACGAAGTTCAGGTGTACTACGCGATCAACCAAATGTTTGAGAGCCTTAAACCAATGGGTTTCATCGATCCTGATATAGCGGACCGTCCTTTTCACGCCTACTTGTATGACCCCTCGATAAATATGCAAGATAATGCTTACTATACAAATGACACCATCAACTTCACAACATACACCGCAAAAGCCAAAAATTATGCCCGGGATAATTTAACTATTTGGCATGAACTAGGTCATGGCATCATGGATCGTATGATGGGAGATAAGCTAAGATTAGCCGACACGGGTGGACTATCTGAAGGTATGGCAGACTTTCTGGCCGAACTTATTTTGCAGCGGCTCAGTTACAACAAAACATTCCCTGGCCGTGATGCAATGCGAATCATCAACAAAGTGGGATTTCACTTAACCAACGAATCACACGATGATGGAGAGGCCTATGGTGGCGCTATGAAAGATTTACTCGATTCGGCAAAACAAGCATATGGTCCTGACGGAGTGCACAAGGTGACTGATCTGACCCTGGAAGCTATGCGCTTAAGCCGCAACCACCCAGCGCTAACGGCGGAAGATTGGCTAGAGAGAATGCTGTATGCGGATCGCTTGGGTCGATCAGGATTGCGAGAACCAAGAGAGCTCAACAGAATGATCAAAGATGCTTTCCAAACCAGAAATTTTGGCTCTGATCCTGCAACTTTTTCTCTCAAGTGGCTGAAAGAAGTTAATGCGAAAGTCAGCGTCATCGAGGTAACCTCAAAATCAGAGGGAAGTCGTAGTAATAAAATAAATGTTAATCATGAAGAAGAAAAATTATGGAAGCTTCAGGTTCAAGTCCAGGATAAGAAGTCATACTCATTCAACTATCCAGTAGAAGTAAAGGTATTTTTCAACACCGGCCCTTTACAAGGAGCCCTCGACTGGAAGGGAGAAGACAACGAGCCATTGGATTTTGTTCTGAATAAATCTGGAGATGTAGTAGATATCCCCGTATCAATTGGTGACAAGTGTGATCGTTATAACGAACCAGGTAAAGTTTGTTCTGACTATGTTTATGTTCAGATCTTTAATCAAGGCACTGATATGCCTGTAGGGAAAAAGCGTTTCTACCTGCGATTAGATGAAGAAAAAAATGCCAAACAGAACAACATCTCATTCAATTAATAATAAAGAGGAGAAGCGACCTATAGCTTCTCTTCTTTATATATCAAAAGCTTCATTTTACTTTTACTTCAAGGATTAGAATCAGCTTTTTGAATGATAATCCGCTGCCCCTTAGAATCGGTTACAACCGTACCTGGTGGCTTGAGCTTGATAGGACCATCGCCAATTTTTATTGGAATAGAAAAAGCTTTCGTCATTTTCTGGTTACCATCATCGATTTTCGCTACGAAGTGAATATAGAAGAGCCCTTCTTTCGGAGCTACAACCTTCAATCTCGGTAATTTCTCCCTTGGCCCAGTTAGGTTCACCGGAATCTGCCAAGAACGCTCACTATTTATCCAATCAAGCTTACCAGAAGATGTCATCTCTGAAGTAATCGGTGAGTTCACTGTTGAAGTGAACGCAACCTCTATTTCAATTTCATCTCCAGCTTTGAGATTTTGACTCAATATTTTGTAATTCATTGTGATAGGAGCACTGGGCTTCCCCGGCGAAGCAAAGATCTCACGTCTGATCGGTTGAGACTTTTCCTTTTCCACGCTATGTTCCTTGCGGGAAATACAACCAATCACCAAAATAATCAATAGATAAGAACTAAATAATCTCGCCATTTCCATCCTCACCCTGATTTAGTTGGCACTGATACTAACATCCATACAAGTGGTCCTCGAACCACTAATATTAGTCACTTCGTATGCTTCTAAAATATACTTACCAACAGCAAGATTTTGAGTTGTTGACTCATTTCCTGCTGTTGAGCTACCAAACACAAAGGCCCCCTGTTTACGCACATAAATAGCAGGATTATCCCCTCCAACCTGCCCATTAGCAGTAAAGGTATAACTACCGGCACTTGTAATCTCGAATCGAATAAACTGTCTATTACCTAACTTGTTGTAACTACCATTGGTAGCAAAACTACATAGTTCAACACTACTCCCACCAATCGTAATTGTTTTGTAAACTGGAAGATTGCGAGCATCCCCACCATTATTGGTTTCGGTTGAACCATATTCATCAGTCGCAATGATATTCTGGCTTGCGAGCAAGGTATCAATAGCACTAGCATTAGATGGTGACACAGCCTTAAGATAAGTTGCTATTGAGAAGATAGAAGTATGAGCATCAGTTGTTTTCTGACTTCCGACTAATGCATTATATATCGGAGTAAAACCAAGTGAAAGATTATCAGAACCATCATTCGTAGAATCATATAAGTCATATAGAATAGATTGCACACTATATTCAGAAAACCAGCCTGTACTGGAACTAGGATTCGTTTCCACATTAATGGCAAAACCAGACCCCTGAGCATTGCCGCTAGAATCTCGATAGTAAGAATCATCGGTGACTATGCCTGATAACGCATTACCAAAGCCTTCTCCCATCGCCACCCTTAGATCCAATTTTTGACTAATAGAGTGACTGCCACCGATAGAGTCCGAGCGGGATAAAACATTTTCAAAATAATGCCCCCATTCATGAATAATCACATGACCATCATATTCATCAGTATCGCTATTGGCAGCCCCGAGAATATAAACTCCGGTTCCGTTGTACATGGATGTACCGATCTGCCCCAAGGAAAGATCACCACTCGTAGCTACGTTATTGATACTCCAGTTAAGTTTCAAAGCAGGGAACACTGCGTCAGCATCTGCACTAATAATTTTTTCTTTGGCTAAATAAACTGAATCTAAAATAGCAAAGGGACCGGCTACTCGCGTCGCTGCATAACTAGATCCATTCCAACCAGAAGAAGCATTAAGATTTAATGTTATAGCTGTCGCCGATACAGTCTGAGTAGCAGAATCCATAACATATAATGCCTGACTACTGGTATTATCAACTACTGTAAAATCCCAAGTTGGAGCAGCATCTGATTTTTTTAGTTCTGCCTTAACCCTGATAACATAGCTTTTACCAGTATACGCAGGCAAGCTATAGTTACCGCTAGCATCTGAACTTGTAGTTTCAGCAATGGAGCTATCACTCGAATCTATAAGCTCAACAGTAGCACCACGAATAGCTGATTGAATGATGTTAGAGTAATCCAGCGCACTAGCATTGGTATGATTGATCAAATCATAAGTAATGGTCCCTGAAATAGTTAGAACTGTTATCGTTACTACCACGGTATCAGAGACTGACACCCCATCTGCATCAGTAATAGTCAACTGAAAAGTTAAACTCTCTGTTGCCTTAATATTAGTCGTAGCAAAGGTGGGACTAACACTATTTGCATTGTTAAGTTGCACAGAAGTACCTGCTGTCTGCACCCAAGCATAAGTTACAGACTTACTACCGATGTTACTATCAACGCCGCTTAAGGTTACAGATTGATTACTAAGAACAACCGTGGTATCTGCCCCTGCATTAGCAGTGATTGTACTACTAGGATCTTCATTTGTCGCAGTTGGTTCTGCTGCCGGAGCAGGTTCTGAACTACTTTTCGAACGCGCACAGGAAGTATGTACAGCAGCGATCATCCAAGTATTTATGATCAAGAACTTCAAATATTTCATAATCAGTTACCGCCGATACCTTGGATGGGGCCGATGTGGAGGTGGTCGATGTTGAGGATGAGGATGACGATGACGCCTAGATTTCATTTTATGATCCATTCTACCTTTTCTCTTGCCACTGCGTTTATTAAAACTCGCATCAACATAACCCTTAAAACAACGAGGAATCACTGGCCAGTCTGTAGTCAGAAAATAGGCATAGGTACCGCCAGTAAATTCTGGTGTTTTGCCATGTCGACCATTACATTCATCCAAATCACCCACACCAGAGATAAATTCGTAGTCATTCACAAAAGTACCATCATAGGTACCGCTAGGTTGCGAGTTTCCAGTCGGTCGCTCCCCTTTTTTAAGGCGATAACTGGAACGTAATTCCTTGACCCCTGACTTAGCATTTACTGAGTCGACATATCCCGACAAAGCATAGATAGGAAAACCATCTGCAGCCCACCCAACTAGAGGAGAGTGTTTCTGTTTAGAGAAACCTAATTTATTGACCCAGCTTTGGGGCAAGCCATGGTAGTGATATGCACCATTGGGTTGGACATGAGCATGATTTTCATCAATACCAAGGGGAATAGCCCCAGCAAGTGCTTCATAGCGCCATTGACTATCCCTTTTGCCTAGATACCACTCTGCTGCCCCCG
>PBRN01000173.1 GCA_002725955.1 Pseudobdellovibrionaceae bacterium | reverse complement strand
ACAGGAAGCCACCGACCTAGTTGTTTCAAACAGATTCAAAGAATCTTAAGTTTAGAAGTAAGGCTTATGCAAAGATCAGATCATAGGAAGCGCAATAATGATCTAAAATGCGCTGAAGTTTTCGACCCCGCAGTAATCATTGATCGGCAGAATGGATGTGGATAACAATTTGATATTATTTATCTTATTATAATGGAGGATGTCTGGGATATTGGCGTCCCCAGGGGGATTTGAACCCCCGTCGCCGCCGTGAAAGGGCGGTGTCCTGGGCCAGGCTAGACGATGGGGACATCCTTGAATTTTTAGTGGTGAGCCCTGCTGGGTTCGAACCAGCGACCCGCACATTAAAAGTGTGCTGCTCTACCAGCTGAGCTAAAGGCCCACTACATTTGTTCACCTCTGTAATGAGGAGTCAGGGTTATACGTTCACAAGATCATTTCTGTCAAGATTTTTTTAACCCACTAGTTTTCGATTTTAAAATTTTAAATAAAGTCAAATAGTATACAAATAGAGATAGTCAACANACAGTGCTAGGTGTTTGACTAGTACTAAAAGCTTTGGCATATTCCGTATGTTCTAATGGAAGTGTGGTATAGAATCTATCTTGTCTCGTTCATTTAATTGTCTTTGAACTATAGACTAAGGGAAACTAAGGTTCCTTCTCGNNGGAAAAAAGGNATCTCAGNTTGTTTCACCTTNATTAAGTAAGAGGTTAACATTCATTTATGGCTATNATTAAACGCGGNCAAAAAGAAACTAGCGCCGATCTGATCAAAGCAATTGCGGCGCTAAACGAATTGCTTCACGGTCAGGACGAGAATGAAGCTATTGAATTTCTAANNGAAGCGTCTAAAAAGCTCNGTCAAGCTAANTCGGGATCNAAGGATCAGANAGAGGCTGTNGANATGGTAATTGATGCCTTTCATGGAGACCATGAACTCATCGCTTANACNCATCAACGTGACACAGAAGAGTGGACCATCGCAGANCAGCTATCAATGGCTAGCTCNNGAGTACTAAGCTTAGCAAANNGAATAAAGTAAGGCGCTGNAATTANTATGTTNATCTAAAGTTTATGAGAAAATTATTTTAGCCAGTTCTAAAATAATCTACATATACCCCACAGAATAGCTAAGCTTAATATTCGCTGGTAACCTAACTTGANATTCAATAATGAAAACAAGTCAGCCATTNTGCAAATAGAGACNCTGATTTCTAATAGACAGCTGAAATCTTGCTAGGCCACTAACAAAGGAATATAGTGAGAANCCAGAGAAACAGAAACCTAAAGATTAGGAACACCTATTGAAAAATCAAACAGAAAACACAAGTGGCGCAGTAGGCATGGACCTCTTCCTTTACTCATGCTTCGAATTTGAACAAACGGCGCANCACCTNCCNGGTAAAATGCAAAACGATCAACGGTGGCCTAAAGGAATAGAGTTAGAAAATAGTGANTCAAACACAGACAAATGTGAAGAACCACTGAATGAAATGATTTCAACCATGATAGGTTGGTACANANCAAATACACAAAATNTAGAAGAGCCTGTTTGTCTNGANGTTCTATCTGACATAGTTCCTGTCATTGTTATGATCGCCAAAGATCTAAATGCGATCTCTGAAACTAAAAATGGAACTCCACTACCTCCCNTTGGCNACACAGAAACAGATNTTATATGGAAATGNTTCTTACCTGAACTTAAATCCGGATTTNCCCAACAGCATGACTTTTTCATTCGGTATTTATCNTGGGCTTTTTCCTCAAGCGAAGAGGAAAAATTTGAGTTAGGTAGCAGACCACCAGTAGGAAAATANTCNCCTAACTTTAGAAGACTTGCAGCCCTTAAAGCTAAAAATGAGAAACGTGACAACCCTCGTTCACACTCCAAAGAACGTGACAACCCTCGTTCACACTCCAAAGAACGTGACAATCCTCGTTCACACTCCAAAGAACGCAACGGACCAGGAAATAGAAATAACCCAAGACNNCAGAACANGGATCGNTCACGTGCNGCACCAGATAAAAAGAAAAATGCACAGTTAGAGCGGGAAGCCCTGAAGACAGTNCTTACTGGAGTNCAGCAACTAAACGAAGATGACTCTCTCATCGAAGTAAAACTNCCNCCAGCNAACAGCTANTACCGAAGGCTTCAGCATCAGCAAGCTAAAACNGANGGCCTTGATTCTAAATCAACAGGAGAAGGATCCGAACGGGCNGTGGTACTNNTTAGAATGGAAGAGGGCAAGGAAAGCAAAAGTGNCAAAGATTAGATCCATNGTAATAACCGGAGCTTCTTCAGGAATCGGNAAAGAANTTGCGTTTGAGTTCGCCAAGTTGGGCTACCGNCTNTTTTTNGGAGCCCGAAGAGTTGACCGACTCGAAGAGATNATACCCGATCTAATANANNCAGGAGCTGNATCAGCAAAAGCTATNCATCTAGANGTNACCNATCAANAATCAACTGAAAACTTCTCNNGTCAAATCCTAGAAGAAATATCAAGCCCAGATATTCTGGTTAATAATGCTGGTATGGTTATTGGGGTCGACTATATCGATCAAGGAAACCCCTCTGANTGGCAGAAAATCATCGACACTAATTTAATGGGAGTTTTAAGGATATCAAGATGCTTCCTNCCCGTCATGAAAAAGTCCCGAACAGGACAACTAATTATGATTGGGTCTATTGCGGGCCATCAACCATACGAAGGTGGAGGAGCCTATTGCGCCTCTAAACACGGCTTAAAGGCGATTACAGCCAGCCTTAAGTTAGAGCTCTGTGGTTCCAACATAAGAGTTAATTCGATCGACCCGGGAATGGTCAATACTGAGTTTAGTCTGGTTCGATTTAAAGGAGATCAAGAAAAAGCTGATTCAGTGTATCGAGGCGTAACCCCCTTGAGCCCTAAAGACATAGCTGAATGCGTTACATTTGTAGCCACAAGACCGCCACATGTTAACATTGACGATATAATCATTATGCCCACAGACCAAGCGGCAGTATACAAAGTGCATCGGTCCGTGGACTAAGTAGATAGTCTAATTTTAAGGTGAAACCACCTTTTGAGAGATCTGTCCAAAGATCGATTTGTTGTCTTTATCAAACATTTCAATCTCAACAGTCTCACCAGCCTTCATAAACGGTGTTTGAAACTCACCTGTCTCTATTTTTTCAATCATTCTCTGCTCAGCCAAACACGATGAACCCTTAGATCTATCTTCATTTGAAACAGTACCACTACCCAGAATAGTACCTGCGGTGAAGCCTCGCGTTTTAGAAATATGTTCCACTAATTCATAAAATGAAAAATGCATCTCAGGACCCGCATTCGGATCACCAAACTTCTTGCCATTATATGTTGTATGCAAAGGTAAATGAACTCTTCCACCCTGCCAAGCATCACCTAATTCATCAGGAGTCACTGCCAGAGGCGCAAAAGCTGAAGCCGGCTTGGAGTTAAAAAAACCAAAACCTTTTTGAAGCTCATTAGGGATCAGATTTCTCAATGACACATCGTTACAAATCATCAAAAGCTTTATAAACTGATTCGCATCCTCTTTTGTGGTCCCCTGGGGCGTATCTCCCAAAACAACGGCGATTTCCGACTCAAAATCACAGCCCCAAGACTCGTCAGCCAAAGGAATATCATCGGTACCAGACAACAATATGCCAGATCCACCTTGATAGACCAAAGGATCAGTCCTCAGAGTAGCAGGAGGCTCAGCTCCCCTAGCTTTCCGGACTAAAATTACATGATTTATGTAAGCTGAACCATCCACCCACTCATATGCACGCGGCAGGGGAGCCATAAAGTCTTCGTAGTTAATTGACTGACCACTAATACTGCCCCCTTTTAGTTTATTTGCAAGCTCCTGCAAAGGTCCGACTAACTCATCCCAGTTATCAACAGCTTCCTGCAAAGTTTTAGCTATACCAGTAGCCGCAGCATATGTATTTGATAAAGAATCAACTACAACAAGCTGACCATCACGAGTTCCGTTCTTTATGGTTCCCAGTTTCATTAAGATGCTCCATCATCCTGATGTTAATCAGTCAATAAGGTTAGTCGCCTTCTTCAAGGCTCTAATTTCACATGATTTTAGTTGACGATAGCTGCCAGGCAATAACTCACTATCCAATCTAAGATCACCAAAGCCATACCTTACAAGTCGTATAACTTTCTTATCAAAGTGCTCGAAAATACGCCTGACAAGTCTATTACGACCTTCCATCACGGAGATGAAATACCAGCTACCACGACTCTTTCCAAGATTTTTTCCATGACTGTGCTTTAGTTGGACCTCTTTGACCACGCCATCTTCCAACGCCAGGCCAGTCCGGATCTTATCTTCCTCTTCTTCTGTGAGCCGACCATTGACCAACACCTGATAATGCCTCGGAAGCTTCCATGAAGGATGACTAAGTCGATGGACTAAGTTGCCATCATTTGACATCAATAATAAGCCTTCAGTTTTGTAGTCTAATCTACCGACGGGAGATACTAAAAAGGGGATCTTTTTTAAGGTCGGCAACTCATAAATTGTTTGTTTATCATCATTAGATTTTCGACTGGTCAAAAAATAATCGGGCTTATTTAGCATCCAATAAACCAACGGTGGTTTATCTCTCGTAACAACCGAGCCATCTATAGAAATTTGATCCTCATTAGGGTCAACAAGAGTTCCAAGGTTGGCCAGCAGTTTACCGTTTAGGTGGACCCTCCCTGCCATAATCCACTTTTCAGCTTCTCTTCGGGAGGCTATCCCCTTCATCGACAACCACCTCTGAATGCGCATCTTTTCCATCTGAATTATCACTTCCCTCTTTTTCTGCTCCCATCTCTAGATCATTCCAAAAAACTACATCATCTTTGCTATCTAGAGAACTTTTACTCTTAACAGCCCCTTCTAGTTCTTTCTGAGATATCTGTCCAGAAGTATGTGCCAATAAGGCGGTATCTTTGCCGGAATTTATTTCTTCTTCGGACAAGTCCCCATTATCTTCAGTGAAAGATTGCGCCAAAAGATCCCCTCCTTCAGCATCAGGGTCAGCTCCTACACCGCTTGATACTTCCGGAACCATCTGATCAGGGTCTCCAATAAAGCCTTCAATGCCAACTTCGCGTTCGCCCTCAATCTTTTCCGAAGCATCCGCCACAACATCAGGAGCCGCCTGAAAAGCTGACAACGGCGGCAGGTCCTTGATATTTGCCAAGCGAAAAACCTTTAAGAATTCGGCTGTTGTACCAAATATCATTGGTCTTCCAGCATCCTCCTTACGACCAACACATTCAATAAGATCCCTATCCATCAAATTTTTTATAATACTGCCAGCATCTACAGATCTTATATATTCGATATCTGCCCGAGTAACGGGTTGCCTATAAGCAATTATAGAAAGTGTTTCGAGAGCAGCTCTGGACAAAGATCGAGGACGATCAGAAAAAACTTTCTCCATAAGGGGAATCGCTGCCGGAACCGTCTGAAACTGATAACCCTCGCCCTTAAGGCTCACCAATGTAAACCCACCGGCTCTTTCCCTGTACCATTGCACCAGACCGTCTATAGTCGTTACGACATCTTTTAGTTCAATATCACCCTTTTCACTTTGGACAATATCCAAAATCTCAGCTGGCTTAAGAGGCTTCGGAGATGAGAAAATGACTGCTTCGACCTGACCCTCTATATTCAGCGCTTCTTCTAGTCGCAAGAGCTGCTGTTGGGGTTCTTGCTCACTTACATCAACTGACTTGACTTCGACACCCAACACTAGGTCTTCTCGATCGAAATCCTCTTGATTGTTGAGCTCAATATCATCAGAAGTTTTCGAATCTTGTGCACTCATACTTCCATCGGCCTGATCGTCTTCACCCTGATCCTTGGAACTCATGCTTTCATCATCATGATCTTCTCCCGCAAGATCCTCCGCAACATATATAGCCGCATCAGCAAAGTCGTCCTGATTTAACCCCACTTCTTTCTGGTCATTGAGCTCTATATCGTTTTCATTGCTCATATCCACAACGGTAATATCTTCGAGCAATTCTTTTTCTTTTTTTTCGATATCATCTGTCATATATCATTTCCCATCATCCCGTTATTAGCTTCTCCAACGCCAGCCGTATCNGCAGAAACAGGTAATAGCTTCTCATCAAAGTCCGTCTGATAAATCCAGATAGGCCCATTTGACTCTTGTTGATAAATTTTAAGCTTTCCCCAACGNGAGAGCTCAAGCATTGCTAAAATATAAATGACCAACTCATACCGTGATTTAAACTGCTTATAGAAGCCNTGAAATAAAGTAAANTTTACTACNGTTAAAAGCTTTTCNATCTCTTCTATTTTTTCATCAATAGAGACCATGTGAGTTGTCGCTTCTACTTTAACCGTAGGTTTTTTTTCTGAAACTGTTTTCANCATTTGTTCATACAAGATTACAAGCGAAGCCGGATCACCCTTAATCGGCGCNTCTGCCTCAGAGAAAAGAGGCTCTATCCTCTTCCATTCCATNGAAGCCCGAATCTGCANGCCATACTGAGGCCGTAAACTAAAGTGCTCTGCAACCTGCTTNAACTGCTCATATTGTATCAATCGTTCTTGCAGGTCTTTACGCGGGTCTTCATCTTCCATCAATTCGGCAGCATCTGGCGCTTCTTCTCTCGGCAACAACATTTTCGATTTAATTTCNATAAGGGAAGCAGCCATTTCCAAAAATTCACCTGCGTCAGCAAGATCATCAAACTTTAGGATCCTAAGATATTCTAAATACTGATTTGTCAGAACAAATATATCGATATTGAATATATCAATTTCATTAACTTTTATAAGATGGAGAAGAAGNTCCAANGGACCTTCGAATTGTTNTAGTTTTAGATAATAATTCGACAAAATAGCCACCCATCTGACTCAAAANACCAAAAAGGTCTATTATTTTAGAAACCTGACTACCCAAATCATGAGCTCTCACTGACAAAAAAACAGTCTCAAAATAGCCTAGCAATAAACCTTAGACACGGGTGCGAGTATAGGTTATACGCTACTCAATGAGGAGGCAAGAACCAAGGGCAAATATTTGCCTTTTTATATTCAAAATTCAATAGTTAACATCGTCAGAAAGCAAACCAAGAAGCACCTTATGACAACTTACAATGCAAGGTATTGGCTAAATAAGATCCCTTTAGCACACAAGACACTGTCAGATATGTGGACTAAGACAAGCCCCCAAAACAAAAGTCTACCAAAGCACCTAAGTCAACACCTAAAGACAAAGGACGACTGGCTCCCTATTGAATGGCTGAGAGATTATTCAGCAGATTTATTCGCAGGTAAAACAATAGACAAAACCTTTCTATCAAGCGGGACCTCACAGCAAACAAGAGCTCAATCACATTTCTCCTCAGAAGGCCTTGATCTTTATCGCAAAGCTTCAATGTGGTCTTTTAAGAAAGTTCTCAAAGCTAAAATGGGTTCCAAATACAGCTCGATTAAAGGATACAGCCTAATCCCGCCAAAAGACTGTTGGCAAGATAGCAGCCTTGCACAAATGATCTCATGGATCGAACAAGAGTTTCCAATGCAATACATCACAGAGAGTGAGATCAAATCGATAGATTGCAATCGGCCTATTTGGATTTTCGGGACAGCCTTCCATTATGTAAACCTATTCGATAATGGCTTGAAAAAGAGCCTACACCCAAACTCAATCGTCATTGAGACCGGAGGAACCAAAGGTAAATCAAGATCTGTAACCAAATCCGAGACCTATGAAATCTTAACTCAGATGTTTAACATCTCTACAAATCAAGTCATTAGTGAATACGGAATGTGTGAAATCGCCACACCAGCGTGGGACTTTTGCAGTGATAATAATTCTACAAGATTCTATAAGTTCCCTAAGTGGGTAATACCAGCCATTCAAACTCGAGCAGGAGAATTCAGCGACAGTGGATTTGGGTCTTTATGCTTTTATGACCCTGCTAGAATCGACTATCCGTGGCCGATTAGAACCCAGGATCTGGCCCAGTTGTTTCCTGATGGATCTTTTGATCTGCTTGGACGCGTTCCTAGTTCACCGCTAAAAGGTTGCTCTATGCAAGTCCCTACCGGGAATGGATCACCCAAAAGAGTGGAATACATCACCACCACAAAAAGACAGGAGCCAGCCAAATATAATGACCCCCAGCGTATTGAGAAAGCCCAAACCGTTGCCACTTCGCTACTGGAGTCTTCTGAATTCTTTTCCACACTTGCTGAAGAGTTTGGCAACAGTAACATAGCTGCTGCTGCAATTCAGGACTTATGGTCCAGCGTACCCAAAGATCTGCGGGCGTGGGAAGCTGCAATTCAGAATGCGACGAGAGGCTGTAACAGCCAAAGCTGGCTAATTATCCCTCCGAGCTCTCACCCGATTGCGATTTTACACCCCACCTTCATTGGCTGGGCGGCTGGCCTCGATATCACAATCAAAACATCTCATGAAGCAAAGCACGGATCTTTATTCCTAAGGGACTTTTTTAGATCCCAATTAGGTATCACCTCGCTAGAACCCAGCCATAATATCCAGCAAACATTTGATGAAATCATACTATTTGGCTCTTCCCATACGGTCAAATTCTTCGAAAAAAATAGCGAAGTACCAGTGAGAGGCTTTGGAAGCTCAATTGCTGCAGTTTATGCTACCTACAACCAATTAATTAATAGCTCAGATAAAATAGCAAAGGATCTATTAAGCCTAAATCAAAAGGGCTGCATGTCCCCTAAGATTCTGATAGTAAGGGATAAAGTAAACGATGACGGCTTTGAAACTTTATCCGAAAATCTGTCCGAAGCTATTTATAAGTTCT
>PBRN01000172.1 GCA_002725955.1 Pseudobdellovibrionaceae bacterium | reverse complement strand
TTGCGCGGCATCAACACTGAGCTTCGCACAGGTATTGGATTAGACAAAAAACAGGGAATCCCCAAGATTGAGTTAAGCGGAAACTTCGAAAGTGGCATGTACTATGGCTTACTCTTATGGGAAGACGTTCCTCAGGATCTATCAGCTTCTGACAAAGACGGAGCCATCGGCACTAATATGTCGACAAAGTTTGGATATAGAACCGAAAATATTGACACCGGTTTGATCTATGTAAATGACCAAGGCTACACAATCGGTGCTACTACAGTAAAGGATGCAACAGGTTTTAGCCTTTACCTCAAGTACAAAAGAGATAATTATGGCGTCTACGCTAAAATTGGGCGTCGTGAAATCACTGATGATCAAAAAGGTGGTGACATGACTATTCTTGGCGGCCAATACTATGTCAATGACACCGTATCAGCTCTCATAGCACTTACCATTCACAAAGAAGCTGAAGCAAAAACGGGTCAAGGTTCTCAACAAACTATTATCGATATAGCAACCAAATTTAGAATGAATAATAATCAGAATTTTTTCCTACAGTATCTGAGTGAAAGTAAATATAGGAATAGTGCCGGCACAGATGTAAAAGCAGCTGGTGAAATCGCAATAGGTACCGAAGGACGATTTTAATAATTGATCATATTAACAAAATGATCCGATACATAATTCAACTGCCTGTCTCATACTTGCGGTGAATTGATAAGATCTTTGTATACTATTCACAGTAAACAAAGATCTTTTGTTTTGATCAGGCGAAGGAACCTATCTACTTTAAATTAAATTTTCAGCCCAATATTACGATAATGTAAAAGTCCTACCCACTAAGCTTCCGAAAAATATCGATGATGCAGGTGATAGGAGATCTCATTTTGAGTAAAAACCAAAAAAACCATGATAATGCCATATTTCAAATAGATAATCTCCCTCTTAAAGTACAACAGGAAATAGAAAAAAAAGCAAAATTAGCATACAAAGCGGGAATGTCAGAAGTCGCTACGGGCATCATGCACAATATTGGAAATCTGATTAACGGACTGGCTTCATCCATTCGATCAATTGAAGATCATTATCAAAATGACGCCAGTCAGTTTTTGGAAAAAATATTCAACATGATCGAGCAAGAATCTGGTGATATCAAAACATTTATGGAAAAAAATCCAAAAGCAGTAGAAACAATGGAAGCTATATTTGCAGGAAGAAAACAACTACAAACTGACAGAAAAAAAACCGCTGATACTTTCAAGGATTTATCACAACAGATCAAGGTTATTATGGACACCATCGTAGACCAACAAAAGTTAGTTGGTACTAACCAGTTTATCCAAGAAACTTACCTGACTGATTTGATTCTCGAAGCGATTGCAGAAACTAGAAGTATGATGGCATCAAAACGAATTAACGTAGTTTTAGAACTGGGGGATTTACCACCCATAAAAGTTCCACGCAACAAACTACTTACAGCCTTAATCAATTTGCTCAAAAATAGTGTCCATGCTATTAACGAAGCACGCAATCATGGCTCTGAGAAAAGCCGTAAGATCTCGGGCAACATCAAGCTTCAAGCTAAAACCGTTGATGATCATATACGGATCATGGTTGTAGATAAAGGAATTGGAATACCCCAATCGTTAATAGATAAAATCTTCAACTATGGGTACTCAAGTCATGAAAGTCTTGGTTTTGGTTTGCACAATGCTGCTAATGCGATAAGGGAAATGAAAGGTAAATTGTCTGTAGTCAGTGAGGGCCTAAATAAAGGGGCCACTTTTCAAATCGAATTCCCCGTGGACCAAGCAATATTATCTAATAAAAACATCGACCAGACCGGATAAAAACCTGCTTAATTCCTTTAAGCAGATTTAATCAGATTCACTACAATGTTGCTTCCGGTTGCGTAGATAAGACTTTTCTCATGGTGCTACCACGAGGCTTGTTAACCACCTCAGTGCCGATGCGAAGATCAACCCATTCAGCTATATCTTGCATGACCTTTTCTTTACCAATCTCATTTAAAATTTCATGATAGTACTCGTCATACTTAATAAGCTTCTTCTCATCACTAGCAACGGCTCCAATTAGCATGTCACTGCCTTCTGCTTCTACCAGTTTGTCCTCAGTGCCCTGCATTACCAAAATCGGAACATTGATGTTAGACATAGAAGCCTGAATTTCATCGGCCCCCTGCAGAATACTATAGCCTGTCCT
This sequence comes from Pseudobdellovibrionaceae bacterium, assembly GCA_002725955.1. Lineage (GTDB taxonomy): Bacteria > Bdellovibrionota_B > Oligoflexia > Oligoflexales > Oligoflexaceae. Next base: position 18,192 of record PBRN01000172.1, on the reverse strand, counting down.
GGCCCTTACTTTGCCTTTATAAAATAGGGGATCTTTATAAGCCTTTTCTGCGATCGCACTATCTCGAGACAACTCACTAATTGGAGCAGCATCCACCACCTGCATTTTGGGCAATAAGCGGCTAATAACTCCAGATGTCTTTCTCAATAGTGGTTTAACTGATAATTTCACTACAGGCGCACTNAGAATAAGACCTGTCACATCATATAACTCGGGGNGTCGGATATTATGCAATAANGCAATAGCTCCCCCAGTTGAATGNCCCATTAAAAACAANGGTACNTTNGGNTCTCGNGCAACTGCACGCCGNATCAATTGNTCATAGTCTGAAACNAGNTCATCCATATTTTCAACATAACCCGGAAGGCCTGGAGACCTNCCATGATTGCGCCAATCCCAGCTATAAACACTTAANCCCTGATCATTGAGAAAATCTATAACATGGTGATAGCGNCCTGAATGCTCTGCATAGCCATGAGCCAAGACGACTACCCCTTTGGNGTTAGCTACCTGCCANGCACCACTATGCAANGGAACNCCTGCCCCGCCGATTAACGNCTCTTCTTTTGCTTTCACTTGCTTCATCTATTACCNCAAATTATGGTAACTTANAGAATTTTAAGACTTAAGTATGACTACAACAGTCTTAATTAAATTATCTTTAAAATTCAACNGTCTCTAGTTTCAATNCACNANTTTTTTGCCTNNCCACTTCTACCCCCATTAGACAGAAGACATNCNGAAAACATTGCAAGCCCATATGACGNANATTAAGNCTGACATNCTCATAGCAACATACTCATCATTNTGGTATTGCTTGGTTTTTCGCAGGTTTTAGGGAGNTCGTATTTGTTCCAAGGGTATCGCAAACTTGATCCTTTTATTCTTAGGTTTATTGCNGCAGAATTTTTCATTCAATTAATGAACAGTGCATGGCAATTGATCTATAACTTCTATCTNCTTGACCTTGGTTATAGCGATACTGAAATTGCTNACTTTATCTCTGCCCGCTTTATACTCGTCATTTTGCTGTCTTTGCCATTAGGNCTTTGGCTCAGTAAAAGNCAGATATTTCCNTTAATCCGCTGGGGCATGCTNGCCATTACCTTTGCAGCCATNGTCAGTTTATTTGCCACCATACGCAANTGGGAAGTTCTTATGACCATCTCACTAGTCGTATTCGGAGGCGGATTTTCACTGTTACAGATCGGCATTATTCCCTGGCTCATCCGAGTCGCNCCNNCCAAGCAGCAACCAGAAGCAATAGCCTTGCATTTTGCCAGTTGGAGNACTGCAGCATTCCTAATGGGGCTAACATTATGGAGCNTTCACTGGCTCGAAACTTGGCAAATGTCCAAACCATTTATTTTAGGNACAGCCACTCTCCTTGGTTTTATTGGGTTTTTAGTTCTCCCTAAGCAAGTAATGCAAGAANCCANCCAACCACAAGAGCACACTAAATCAACGATAATGGNGGATTTTTCGTGGAGGAAAAATACAGTAGCGATTNTCCCTCAATTCATACTTAGTCTAGGAGCGGGGCTTACCATACCATATATNAGCCTATTTTTTCANGCTGAATTCCAAATGCCATGGCATGATTTTGCTCTCATGGGTGCATTAACAACATTNCTAGTTGCATCAGCAAGCATGGCATCACCANTAATTCGGCTCAAATATGGCTATACTGGAGCCATATTAGGNACCCAAACATTGGGAGTCTTGGCATTANTNGCTATGGGATTCACCTCCAGTTTGGCCAATGGANCTCTGGCTATGATCNTGGCCATTAGCCTTAATATGATCCGACAACCCTTGTTCAACATGTCATGGCCTGTCATTGCCGAATTTACCATGACATTTGTTGGTAAAAAGAATCATGTCATTACCAGCGCTCTGCGGAGCACTATCTGGGGGCTNAGNTTCTTNATTAGCGCNAGGCTATTCATCCTACTCCGAGAACAGGGGCTTTCTTATGGCGANGTATTTATCATAACNGGAGTCNTCAACACTATAGGTATTGGTGGATACCAATACCTNATATCCANATGGAANCGAAGNGAACCAAAAACTGCTGATAATGCCNCTTTTTAGCTGATGTTCTTTCAATCAATCTTGCAGCATTGATAAATAGCAACCANCNAGCCCTTAGGATGTCCACTAATGAACCTGNGGGTTAGCAGCCGGGTCCCACATTTCGCCACTGTNCANCAANTTTTCNAGGTTAGGNNCNCCGAACTTTTCTTTCGCCTGTTGTTGCTGCGCATGNACTTGNTGTTCATATATAGGTGCATCAACTTGCCTAAAAATGCCTACGGGCAATGGAAAATCCGGATAACTCATTTGTCCCANCAACCAAGATAGCTGATCATTCTCCTGATCGTGAGTCAACAATGAGTCTTCACTNTCACCCTCATCNCCAANGTCTACAACTTTNGGTTTTAANCCATCTAAAACAATACCTTTGTCACTCTTGGCNCCAAAAACCATNGGTTTGCCATGAGTNAGTTCAACCGTTGCNTCTTTNCGCATCTTGCGATTTTCAAAGTCCTTAAAGGCACCATCATTAAATATCACGCAGTTGGTATAGACTTCAACAAAGGACAAACCTTTATGCTCTGCTGCAGCCTTAAAAACAGCNCGCATCATGGCAGGNTTAGTATCAACCACCCGGGCCACAAAAGTAGCGCCAGCAGCCAANGCNAGGGGTATCGGAGAAACNGGACGGTCTACTGCNCCCATNGGGGTGGACTTGGTTTTAATNCCNGTCTGAGATGTTGGAGAAGCCTGACCTTTGGTTAAGCCATAAATTTCATTNTTGAANAATANNAGATTAATGTCAGGATTNCGCCGNATCAAATGNATCATATGATTCCCGCCAATCGACAGGCCGTCGCCATCTCCTGTAATGACCCATACAGATANGTCAGGATTGGCAAGCTTAGCTCCAATAGCAACTGTAGGAGCGCGCCCATGAATAGTATGAAAGCCGAATGTCTCTGCATAATANGGAAAACGGGAAGANCATCCAATTCCCGAAACTACTGCAAAGTTTTCTTTCGGTATCCCAAGACTAGCCCAAGTAGAAGTTAAAGCCTGATGAATAAAATAATCACCGCAACCTGAGCACCAGCGAATTTCATTTGCAGAAATAAAATCTTTGCGGGAATATTCAATCGGTTCTGGAGTTGTCATANTTCACCTCCCGTAAGTTCTCTTATTTTGCTGCGGATTTCTTTTATTTTAAAAGGTTGACCGGTAAGCTTGTTTAAACCTTCAAAATTCGCTTCNGGAAANGTAGCCCTTAACTTTGCCAGCAACTGCCCAGAATTATTTTCNGGCACCAGAATCTGATCGAAGCCTCGAAAAATACTCTTAAGCTCCNTAGGAAAAGGATGAATATANCGCAACTGACTCCAAGCAATCCCTGGCTCTCGCTCNCCTTCCTGAGCTACNGCTTGCCGAATNGCACCACANGTNCTTCCCCAGCCCATCACTAATAATTTACCTTTNCACGCTTGTGCAGCTGGCCCATATAACTGCTGNGGNGGAAAGTCCTGCGCNACNCNCTCTACTTTAGCCGCACGCATATCTGTCATATATTGATGATTTTCCGGTTCCATACTTACTTCNCCGGTCACATCCTGTTTTTCTAANCCACCAATNCGATGCTCATAACCNGCATTCCCGGGAGGAACCCAGGAACGAGCTAAGGTTTCTGTATCACGNAGATAAGGCTGATAGGATTCCNCATCAGGTAANGGNNTGCATGAGATCGCCGGCAAGCTTGCCGGNTCAGGAATTTTCCATGCTTCGTTGCCATTNGCAAGGTAGCCATCGCTGAGCACCACAACTGGAGTCATGTACTTCATAGCGAAGGNACATGCTTCATATGCTGTCATGAAACAATCTGCAGGAGATTCAGCAGCCATCACCACAATCGGNGCCTCACCATTGCGACCATTCAGAGCCAGCATTAAGTCCGACTGCTCTGTTTTCGTTGGCATTCCTGTGGAAGGACCTCCGCGCTGGACATCCAATATAACCAAAGGTAGNTCTGTTATCACAGCTAAACCGATAAATTCNCCTTTTAANGCCAAGCCAGGACCAGAGGTTGACGTNACAGCCAGAGATCCAGCCCAAGCNGCACCAATTGCCGAACCAATTGCNGCAATTTCATCCTCCGCTTGATAGGTCGTCACACCATAGTGCCGATAATTGCTCATAGCATGCAGAACATCAGATGCCGGAGTAATGGGGTAACTACCAAAGAAAATATCTTTGTTCGCTTTTTGGCCGGCCGCCACTAACCCCAAAGCCAGAGCCTGATTCCCACTGACAAAGCGATGAAGACCCTGTTGCTGTTGATGCTTCGGAGCGATATATTGGGGGGCATTAAATAATTCCCGCACATCCCCAGCAATATAGCCCTCCTTGAGTGCTATGACATTCGCTTCTGACAGCTCTGGTTTATTAGCAAACTTTTTACGGACCCATTTTAAAGTATGATCCACCGGTCGCCCCAGAAGCCAGCACACCAAACCCAAGGTATAAAAGTTTTTACACCGCGCCTGGTCTTTCGGGCCTAAACCGGAATCTTTCAGCGCCTCTTTAGTCATCGTTGTTACAGGAATATCATGAACCTGAAACCCTTCCAGGGTTCCATCTTCAAGCGGACTTACCTCTATGCCGATCTTGGCAAAATTCTTGTCAATAAAAGTATCCTTGTTGACAATAATCGTCCCTCCAGGACGGAGGCTTTTGATATTAACCTGGAGTGCAGCTGGATTCATAGCCACCAGAATATCGACTTCATCTCCGGGAGTGTAAACATTAGCAGCACCAATTTTTAGTTGATAGCCAGATACACCATAAGTCGTGCCTAGAGGAGCACGTATCTCAGCTGGATAGTCAGCATAGGTGATCACATCATTACCGAAAACTGCAGAGATATTAGCAAAACGATCTCCCGTTAGCTGCATACCGTCCCCAGAGTCACCAGCAAAGCGCACCGTCACAGATTCCCGTTCTTCACGGGTCTTATCAGGCTTGGTCTCAACTTGTTCCATATATAGTTCCTTACACTAAAAGTGCGAAAAAATTGCCGTTCTCGCCCATCATTGAAAAGTTTTCCAGTATCTTTTCGTTTCCTGAAATGCAGTTATCAGTTAACTGCTCAATGTGTGATTTAGGCTCAAATCAGTGTGCGAGACTCAACCATGATTACCCGTCGAAAAAGGCCTAACGTAGAATAATGAATGGACCCCACAAAGCAACAGATTATTAAAAGCAAATAAGCCAAAATAGCATATATGTGGGTTCTTTTTCTCTTTTTAGAGCCTCACTTATCTAGATACTGGATAGTAAGTCATTTCGGGCTGATTTATAGCTCTCATAGTAAAATGATCCAATTTTAAGATATGATGTAGTATAACTAAGCATGATATTATTGTTTTTTTATTTATGGGTGCTATCTTTAATTTATATACATTTTTAAAAATTGAATAGCGTGGTGAACCATGAAGCTACTATCTTTGATTTGTTGCATTTGCGTATATGCATCAGCTGCCTTTGGCGTTCAAAAAAAATCAATCTCACTAGCTCCTAAATATCAAAAAGCGGCGCTGAGGAGTAAGCTATCAGAGCATCCTTATTGGAAGAAAATTCTCTATTATCAATACATTCAAACTCCCTTTGAAGGCAGTATCATTGATACATCCGACTTTTTCTTATCCGCAAAGGGTAAAAAGAGCGCAGAAGCCGAACTGCAAGCTAGTATCGCAGCGATTTTTACAGCCCCCAAAGCCAGCATGAACGACCATCATGGGCAATGCAAATACCCTCTGCGCTTGCATTTTATTAAGCAACATCTATTGATCCCAGACCAAGAGCTACCAAAGGTAAACTGCTATAAACTTGAGCGATTTATGAGGAACTATGATTTCACATCGATGTCATTAGTCTTTACCTCATTTAATGCCGATCACACGGACACTCTCTTAGGGGATATACTCTTTCGCCTGCACAAGAGAGAAGATCATCAATCTTGGGGTCCAGGCTTGACAGATATAGCACTGAGCTTTGAAGCAGCTCAATACCCGAATCAAAACATCATAAATGACATGAAAAAAGGGTTTTTCGGTGGCCTTGATGGTAAGTTTAATTTGAAATCCTACTACCAAAAAATTCAAGAGTATCCAAAATATAAGTATCGCAACCTATGGCAATACTCTCTAAACCTTTCGTCTCAACAGATAAAGACCTTATTGTTAACTGTTTGGGAAATGGGGGAAAACACCAGTAACTATTACTATTTAACCGAGAACAGCTCATTTATGCTGACCTATATATTGGAAACAGCTCGTCCCGACCTGCAACTGATCAGTAAGCTCAACTACTCAGCCACACCAGCTGATATCGTTCAAATTTTTCATCAAGCCCCTGGGTTAATCACAGGATTTTCATTTACTCCATCGAACGCAAGCAGATATCAGGAAAGACTAACCCGACTTGAGCCAGAACAAAGACCACTAGTAGCCTCGGTCATTGAAAACCCTTCGAACGAGAAAATGAGCCCACTTCTTAAAACGCTAAACCGGAAGACCAAAGGCGATGTCATTGATACGGCGTTGGAGTGGATTGACTTAAATGAACACAATGTGGAACTGAAAAAGCATATAAATTACCATGAGGCTCGGCAAAAACTCATTGCGACTAGAGCAAAAATTCATCGGCCTTCAAGACCATTAAACTATACTCCTCTGAATCAAAAACCCGATCGAGCCAATCCCAAGAGCATGTATGGGCTTGGATTTATTAGCAATAAAATCAACACCTTCACAAAGCTTAACTGGCGCCCTGCTCAGTCTGACCTTTTAGGCAATGCAACCGGATTACCCAAAGGAACAGCTATATCCATTCTAGACACCGAAATCAGATACGATAATCAAACCAAAAAAGCCGAGCTGGAAAGATTGGATCTCATAGCACTGACCAATCTGCGCTCATTTTCGTTAGATGACCGTCAAGTGGCTTATCTGCTGCGAGCTGGTGCACGAGAGCGATTTTGGCGTGAAGGTGACGAACTATATACTGAAATTGCAGGAGCGCTTGGAATTGCCCATTGGCTATCAGCCGCCAAAATACGATTGTGGGGTCTAGCCGGCATGCAGGCAAATATGGAACTTGAAACCAAAAGTCACGGGGACTTCTTAACTACCTTCGATNCAGGNATACTCTANCGACCAGAACCAAAGCTAAGAGTTATTNTAAGGGGGGAATGGGCNCAATCCATCCGATCTAGTCGTCANNTGAGNCAGCAAAGACTATACATGGNCAAAGACCTGATGCCTTTGACCGAGGTCAGANTAGGAGCAGTTGCTGACGCTAGCTTAGGGAACNGTGGNGAAATTAGTTTATTNCGCTACTTCTAANTCCAAAATNAAGGCNNTAATCATCGCCTCGCACAGANCATAGGNATGNAAAATACCNATGNTCTNCCNTGCCCNTATGCNTACAGTTGCATTNTTTTAGTNACGAAAATTTAGCAATTCTATNCAATTTCAGCCTTTCAAAGAATGTCGATGNAGTTGACGATGTCCAAAATATATCGATCNTCTNAANNTCANGTCATATCNTNATCACAAACAACCGTTTTCATNAAAATTTTTGTAACACTCTGTTTTTTCAATTTTTAAATAATNCAGNAACCAACTTTTTTACACATCATATTATTTAGTTACACTCAGNAGNAAGNTNTTTAACGCTGTTTANACGAAAAAAATAAANGTTAANAATTAAAATAAAACCAATAAAAACAGCTNTNANAATTATTTNCAGTCNCATTNATAAANTTTTTGATTATGAGTGGAATAGAAAGTGCATTNTTAACTTCGAAATTNANGAGANTAACAGGTTTNCAAATTCTTTAATTTGTAAATCGCNAANGAAATNATAAGCACTTTAGGGATAATTCAGGAGGACCACTTGAAAATTATAAACAACATACAAGCAATGCTTGCAGCTGCGCTNCTCTTCACGGGTTGCGCCGAAAAACCGATGGATCCTCGATCCAGCAACAGAGATATTGTAGGTGAAATGGCTGANTTGTCTGAACNAAAACAACAGGCAGCAGCAGAACTTGAAAAAGCCAATAGCAATATTGCATCTGCAAGAAGTCAACTAGCNTTNGTCGAAGCCGACAGAAGCGATAGTACTGAAGTNCTCAATAATGAAATTGANGATAAAGCAAGNCTTTTAAGCGATACCAAGACNGAAATTGCAGGACTTGAGCAGCAACTTGCTAACGCTAATAACAATCAAGCNCGTCAAATTTCCGAACTATTAAANAGTAGAAAAGCTATCGCCGCCAACCAACAAGCAACCATCAATAGGTTGGAAAAAGATCTAGTTAAAGTCAAAGAAGAAAGNGATANCGAAATTAAANACCTTAATAACGAAATCGCTGAAGTCACTAAGGTTTATGACCAGGAAATAGCCAAAGCAAAAGAACTTGAGACTAAAAANAAAGAAATAGTCTCAGAATTAAAAGACCTAGAATCAGCAAATGANGAACTAAAATCTGAATTTGAAGGTTTAGAAGAGACCAANAAGAAACTAACACAGCAAGTGGCTGATGCTGAAGCAGAAATATCTCAGCTCGAANCTCAGGTTAGTGAACTTACCACTAAAAATCAAGGNATCCTAACTCAGATCCAAGACATGAAATTNCGATTTGATGATNTAAAAACCCAAACATCTATACTTAGCGCTGAATTCGAACAAACCAAAACTGGNATGGCCCAAGCCAGAGAGATTCTTCGCAATTTGGAAANCAATATCAATAATGTTAAAGCTGAGCAGAACAGAACCAAAGCAGAAATCGATCGCGTTAAAAGGGAAAAGGCTGCAGCAGAGAAGGCTGCAGCAGAAGCAGCNGCAGCAGAAGCAGCGGCAGCTAATAACACTTAACCAGCAGTAATTGAAAATAAAGAGGATANAAACAATGAAAAATATTTTTAAATCTAAATCACTGCTGACNTTATTATCAGCATCNATCATGACCTTGAGNATCAGCTGCGGGGACGACCAAGGATCCCGNAGACCAGAAGCATCNACGATTAGTGGCGACNTAGAGAAAATGAAATCCGAAAAAGATGATTTATCTTCTAAGTTAGATTCAGCCACTAGCCAAATCGATAATCTGAAGGAACAAATCGANGATATTAGAANNTCTGACGATGATACNCGNAGAATTCTGCAATCCCAGTTAGATGATACCACTGGCCAATTNCGCGAAAGAGAAGAAGAAATAGCAGCTCTTAAGACTCAAATAGAAAATGGCGTTAATGTTGACANCGCAGAAAAACAAAANATTGAGAANGAAATCAAAGCTCTGGAAANAAAAGCTGCCAGCCGTCAGTCTCGAGTTAANACANTACGCAAAGATATTTCAGNAGCNAAAAAGAAAAATGACGAAAAATTGATNTCACTGAAAAGNGACCTTACCGACGTGAACAAAAAATGTTCTGANGCNTCTGCAGAAGTATCGAAGTGGGAAATTTCTAACAAAGAGACTATGGNTAAAATCGAAAANGCNAAAAAAGCAAAAAGTGAATGGAATACTAAAATTGATGAAATAAATCAGAAGAATAGTGCTTTAGAAACTAAGCTAGAGACAGCTAACAAGAAGCTGGAAGAGCTAAGNAAACAAATCAAGGAACTTGAAACGGACATTGGCGCCAATCAAGANGTCCTTGGTCAAGAACAGAAAAAAGTTGATGAAGCCCAGCAAAACATCAANGAAATCAGAGCAAAGCTCGATGTNGAAACAGCNGCGTTAAAAGAGCTCAATGCTAAGATCAAACAAAANGAAGCTGAATTAGCCNANGAAGANGCTGAATTGAAGCGATTAAAGGATGAATTAGCTAGAGAAAAACAAGGCGCATAAGGTAAANTCTAATATTAGTTAGAAATAAGTAACAAAAGACTCCTTCTGGTTNNATCGGATGGGGTCTTTTGTTTANCNAAAANTTCTATTANANACCTCTTTATCCCAACGAAAATAGTNAATGATCTATCCATTAGTCNANTAGAATGCCTANAAATACCNTCCAGTGTAAAATTATTTGACACTACAAATTTNGTAAAAACCCAAACAAAGCATCGGTTTAGGAGATACTTTTTTTGCGATGTNACAAAGNACAAAACNACTTCTNAATCACAAAACAGCCTNGNTCAAANNAANCATAAANNCNTNATATTATTAANAAAAATNATTACACCCCGCCTTGATCTAGTCATTACATAGGTCATCTCATGGAATAATTCTTGCAATTTAATAACTAAGTTAGACTGAATTAGCGTCAAACCGTGCAAGATAATAGATGCGATACTTCAGGATGGTCATAGACAAAAAACAGTTGGGGACTGAAAAGTTGTTACAACAGGCAATGAATGTATATAAAGGTAAAAAGCTACTTGTAGCCCTTTTTGCTATATGCATTGGTATGTCTGCTAACGGTCAAACTCAAAATAATTACAAGAAAAGTCGGACTCAAAATAATTATAAGAAAAGCCGGACTCAAAAAACCAGTATAAGTAAGCAGAGAAAAAATACTCGTAAAAAAGTACGATCCAAAAAGAGAAACAAAGAGTCAATTAGAAGTGGTTACAAAGCCTATCAGCGTGGTGACTATCGAAAAGCTAGCCGCTTGCTGAAAAAAAACCTGCGAAAAAGAGCTATTCTGTTTAAGCTAGTAGCTATTTCCGATTATAGAATTGGTAAAAAGTCATCCGCTAAGAAAAATATAAAGCGTGCTTTGGACCTCAATCCAAAACTAAAACTAACAAGAGCAGATCGGCGGATTAGAGGCTTCTCTCGGTTATTTAAAAAAGTGAAACGTTCTCTAAGTAGAGACAAATATGATCAGGCATTCCCGGAAATGGATATACGGGTCACCAAAAGTTACAGCAACGAATACGACTATTATCCCTTTGGCATGGGACAGTTCGAGCAAGAAAAGAATGCACTAGGATTTGCTTTCGCAGGCGGCCAGCTGGGGGGACTGTTGCTTTTTATCAAAAGAAACCTAGACTCGAACGCAGCCAAAAAAGATGCTGAAGAACGGACCCAAATTCAGGTAGGCAGCGCCAGAACCGCATTCGAAGATGACGATTTTATTGCATACCTTGAGGAAAATGATCGCTATATTGATAAACTTAGTAAAGAGTCGCTGCTGGGTTTAGCCATTTTTGCCGGCAGCTATGCTCTCGGTGTTTATGATGCTGCTAATAACAAAAGCTATGGATCTTCAGGATCCGGATGGTCATGGGAAGGAGGAAGCAGTAGAAAAGAAAGGAGTTACCCGCCTAAAGAATTGAGAGGCAAAGAACTCCAACCGTCTGCAGCCCATAAATATGCGACGCTGATGCCATCAAATGAGTTATCAGAGAAAACACACTCTCAATGGAGTGTAGATATTCGGCCGCAAAACACAGGGGTGTCGGCCATACTCAACTGGAAGACCCAGTTCTAAAGCTATATGCATACTGGCCAATGAACCTTTACTCATCATCAAAGTGTATCGCCTGTGAATTGATGCAATAACGCAGTCCCGTCGGTGGCGGTCCATCCGGAAAGACATGACCCAGATGAGCATCACAGCGCTTACAGGTTACTTCCGTTCGGATCATACCATGACTGGTATCCTTATGTTCCTCAATCGCTGCTCCTTTACCAGCCGAAAATGCCGGCCAACCGCAGGCAGAGTAAAACTTATCTCCCGATTCAAATAAGACTTCACCACAGCATTTACATCGGTAGCTGCCTACCTGAGTAAACTCATGGTATGTGCCGGAAAAAGGTCTTTCAGTACCCTGTTCCCGGGTGACAAAGTATTCCTCTGGACTCAGTTTTTCCCGCCAAGAGGATTCATCCATAGCTGCCAGTTCTTCATCGCTTAATCGTTTATGAGATTTTGGCGGTGTTGTCATCTCAACTCCTCAACTATTCTAGCCCCATTGCGGGACACAAAAATAATTTACACTAATAGCAGGGTTATATCCCCCCTTGCGTGCATGAGGATAGATAGTTCTGGTATGGGTTGTCAATGTTGGATGTAAACGATAACCAGCAGCTTCGACACAGGCCTTCCAGCTTAACCGGCTCATTTCAGGATCCTTATAACCATCATGAGCAGGCCTGAGCCCTTGCCCTGAAAGCTCATGGACATAGCGAAAACCTGCGTGATAAGTATTCCAGCCCGTATTCAACAGGTCTTCATCATTTAGAGCTGACTCTTCGGTAAAAATGATCAGGACTCCGGCATCATGATAAGCTTTGAAGACTGCCATCATCCCTTCATTGGTCTGGTTACGGACTTCATGATAGCCGTTGCCGACTACCATGACCGCATTTTTGATACTAAAACCTGCTTTTTCAACACCTTCGATCAAAATCTGCGGTTTGCCAATATCGGCGTCACGAATAAAAAGAGTATTTGCGGGCAGATTGCCGGCCTCTTTTTGCGCTATGGCACTATCGATGGCCGCATCTTCTAAATCAGCCCCGAAGTACTGAAAATTACCTTCCGGAAACATCTGATGATGTTGACGGATCCCCTCACCCTGACCTACAGCATGTTCAATAAAAACATTATATTTAAAACCCGATTCCCCACAGAAGTCCTTCAAACTCCCGATGGCTTTATTGAATGTTTTCTGATTAGCATCCTTACTGGCAGCCACATTCTTACCCCGTGAAACCCAAATAGAACCCGATTGGTCCTTTTGTAAAAGCGCTAGCCTTTGCTCCAAATATGGGTAATAGGCATGAATGATGCCGTAAGGGCCTGGCCCGCGCTTGATAGCCCGCAGCCCCAACGAAGTCAGCAAACCATTTTTCAAGAAACCCACATCAGTTAAAAACTTAGAAATACATGGCAATGCATTCGGAAAAAGAGAATTCAGCGGGGTTCCTTCTACCATATCTGACCATTGAGGTGTCAAACGGATAGCCAAGACCAGTGGCACCAAACTAGCCCCTTGATGCACTTCTCGTGTGCCTGGGGTCCAATTTTCTGCTTGTTTAAAAATATCAGGATAGACAAATGGCGGGATCTGCATAAACCCTGATTCGGGCTCTCTCCCCTGCAGAGCTTCTCCCATAATCTCGACCCAGTCAAAGGTGGTAACACCATCCCGTAAAACCCAGTTCTCCTCCAAAATCTGCTGCACCCAGGGGCGATCCTGCCAGACCCACAGTTGCTCATCAACCCGATCAATCAGTCCACGAGATAGCATAAAATGCAAATCCCAGTTTAGATCATTCGATAAAAAGCCCTGCTGCTCGCACAATTCATCTGAGCGACAGCCTCCTTCGCGAAAAGCTGCTAATAATCCCGACTTTTCATGACAATGAAACAACAGCCTTAATAACCAGAGATCAGGGGGAGCCGTGACACCCGCAGTACCAACTACGGTTTCAAGCACCTTCACTGCACGCTGTTGACTATCATTAGTAAAATCAAAATTCTTCAACCATTCGAGAGTGGTATGACCTTGAAAGAAGAGATGAGGCACGTTCTGTAAAAAAGAATCAAATTGCTCTTCGCCAATAATCGGGAATCCTGCGGAGCTGACAGCAGTTGGGCCTTCGATAATCTTAGTAAGCTGGTCAATTACTTTTGGCGATAACTCCATGATATACCTCAAGAGTCTTAAGAAATCCAAATAACAATTATTTTACCTCAATGTGACCTTGATTCGGAGCTTTAAAAACCTTTGATAGATTTCAGTCCTTGGTTCACACATCGCTCTCTTTTACCTGCTTCATCATGGGTCCTAAAACAATTCTGATAAATTTCCAGAATTTCATACTCACATTGGGCATTGCCCTTACATCTCTTAAAATGCTTTTTGGCTCCGATTAATACAGCCATACCTGTCGCTGCTTTCTTAGGTTTAGGTCGCAAGGGACCTAGTAGTAAAAAAGCCCCACCGCCAATAATTAGGGAAACAAGTAATAACCCTTTTACCACGGGTACTTCATCATCCATTTAAGACTCCTTATGATCCATAGCCAAATGATGAGCGGATTCACACTTACTGAACATACCTGATCTTGCTTTACAAACCCCTGATCAATCCGGCTTCAGAATTCTTTCTTCATTTCTCTGATTACACTGAGCAAGTTAATGATCTAATCCCAATCAATTTATCGTATGTAATGAACAAATGATCTACAGCAAATAAAATTTGGTAAAACATTAAACGTTGCTATCAAAAAACTTATGAACACTAGTATAATTAAGTATAGTTTATGTTTTAATGAATTCGATTATTAATATAGTAACATACATCAACATGACAGGACTATTTTATGCAATGGCAACTAAAAAAAACAAAATCCATTTTAACAACAGTGCCTTTTGCAGTAGAAGAATTGGAGCTGGCTCATACTAGTACCGGCAAGGGTCCTGCCCACCCCTATCATCGATTGAAGATTAGAGATTGGGTGAATGTGATCCCCACGACAGCTGATGGCCAAGTGATCATGGTAAAGCAAACTAGAGTTGGCTCTATGACCATCACCCTGGAAACCCCAGGAGGAGTCATCGACAAAGGGGAAACGGATCCGGCTGCAGCTGCCCTAAGGGAACTGGAAGAAGAAACTGGCTATTGCAGTGCTAGCAGTCAGCATATTGGTTCCGTCTGGCCTAACCCTGCTATCCAGACCAACCAACTCCATGTTATTTGGGCTGCCGATGTCTATTTACCTGATCAACGGCAAAAATTTCCCGACCCGGATGAAGAGCTGGAAGTGGTTGCGGTACCCCTCGACCAGGCTTGTGCTATGGCCAGGCAAGGTGAAGTCACCAATGCCCTGGCAGCGCTAGCCATTCTCATGACCGAGCCCCATATCAGACAAAAACTAGATAACCGATAGCCCCAGATTCTTAGCTAAAAAAGTATACCTGCATAGACTGTAAAGACGATGGTATTGGGGGTATCAAATAAAGTATGTAACTCACTTAACCAACGACCCATCCGATTTTCAACCAAATCACTACTGCGGGGGCCTGAACTATCCATGGCTAACACTGGCACAAACATAGAGATCAGGTCGATCCCGCCATAGTATGGCTGCAGGTATTTTCGGAAGCCCACCGACCCCATTAAGGACAGGTTAGTCAACTTGCTTTCAGGGGTCGTGTTTAGAACAATACTGCGCAAAGCGGCTCCATAGCTGTAATTGAAGCTATCCCCATGAAATTGCCTAATTTTGAATTGAGCCTCGCTGACCACCACCTTATAGGAAACACCACTATTGCGCTGCTGAGCAAAATTGCTAGGCCACCTTGTAAGGGCTACTTCCCAGATTTGCCGACGCGGTTGGTACTTGCCGAGCCCCAACATAAAGTAATGATCAACGGTAGGAGCTAACGAAACCTCCCAGAATTGTTTCCGAGCACGCCGCCGTGCTTCCTTTTTCTCTCCGGGTTTTGCTACGGTTTTTGCGCCAGGTTTTACTGTCGACTTTACTTCAGATCTAACGGTCGTTCTATTTTTTTTACTACCTGTTTTTTTACTAACTGCTGTTGGCTTTTTAGCCAGCCTAGGATACTGATCATCTATCCAGCTTGATGGCAAGTCAGCTAGGCCTACAAGGGGATGAACCAGTAGGAAAAAGATCAAAGTTGTTTCCATTTTAGTCAGGATATTCATAGCAACATTATAGGATATTTGTGAGGATTTTTGCACTCTTTCTATGCAACATCAGATTGTATTGTATCCATGACTGGCTCAACCGGCAACCACAATTCAAACTTGGCGCCACCCAACAACGACTTATCACTCAACAGCAACTGGCCACCATGCTCCTCCATGATTTCAACACACAGAGCCAAACCAAGACCGGTGCCCTTACCTGCCTCTTTTGTCGTGTAAAATTTCTCCAATATTTTCTGTCGTAAATGCTCCGGCACGCCATCACCATTATCCTCAATCATCACCTGAATCCCAGCTCTACCATCATGCTCCAGATTCATAGTCGATATCAGGATCTTACCCTGAAAGATCTGACCCGATTCTTCCTTGATCCTTTGTTTTTTCTCCATCAAAGCATCGGATGCATTAGCCAGCAGGTTCGTTACCACCTGACCTAACTTGCTGCGAAAACATGTCACCACAGAAAGCTCACCGAAAGACTGCTCTATATCAAAATACTTGATCTGACCACCTGTGATCAGCATCGATTCTCTAATGACTTCGTTTAAATCCACACCAGCGGTTGGTTTATGCTCCATCCGACTTTGGGTCCGCAGGGCCACACTAAGATCTTTTAGTCTTTGAGAACCAACCTTGATATTACTATTCACTTCCCTCAATTCATCAATATCGTGTTGGATCTGATCTCCAAAAGAACGGGTGGCTTCGTCGTCAAAATCAAAACAAACACCAAGCTTTTTTTCCAGTTTTTGTAAGAGCATCGATTCATTTGAACACCCCAGAGAGATCATGGAAATCGGACTGGATATCTCATGGCCAATACCGGCTAATAAGCTACCTAACTGGGCTAGTTTTTCTGCTTGCGTTAGTAGATTTTTGGTATCTCGTATCTTTTCTTCGCTGCTTTGTTTTAACTGCTCATGAGTTAGCCTTAGCTCCTTTTCGCTGGCTTTAAGCTGCAGCAGATTACGCACCAAACTAAGCAATTCCTGATCGTTAAATGGTTTTCCTAAAAAACCATCAGCACCGATTTCAGTGCCGATAATTTTACTTTCTTCATCGGTTTTCGCCGTTAGTAATATAACTGGAATCGACGCAAAAACTTTATCCGCTTTTAGCTGGCTGATCAACTCTGGCCCTGTCATTTCCGGCATCATCCAGTCAGTTATGATTAGATCTGGAGTGTGGTTCATCACTGACTCTAGGCCTAGCCTGCCATTAGCAGCAGTGGCGACCCCATATTGGTGGCGTCGTAGGTTATTAGCCACAAGGTCCCGCATATCATTCAGATCATCTATCACCAGAATCTGGGCGACTCCTTCTGTTTGAATCGTCGCATCATCCCCATCGCTGAAACCACCAGTCTTGCCTTCGACCGGATCCAGTAGCCAGGGTTTTACTTTGAAGTTTTCATCTAATGCAGCTTCGTTTACCTGGCCATTCTTTTCCTGCTCCAGTGTTAATTGCTCTGGGGTCAGGAGAGGAAAATCCACCCAGAAAACACTCCCCTGATTGGGGCTACTTTCTACTCCTACCTGCCCCCCCATTTCCTCGGCGAGGGATTTAACCAGGGCTAACCCCAGACCGCTGCCTTCGTGGGTTCTAAGGCTCGTGTCATCTACCTGGCTAAATACCTTGAATAGCTTTTCCTGAGCTTCTTCGGTAATACCCTGGCCGGTATCCACGATGTTTAACCGGACGCTGTTATCCCCTTTGATTAGATTAACTTCAATCCGCCCGCCGTCGGGGGTGTATTTTAAGGCGTTCGAAAGATAGTTGAAGATGATCTTCTCGATAGCATCCACCTCGCCCAGGACCCATAAGGGAGGAGATGACGTTGTCACTATTTCATTATTTCGTTTTAGATCATAGTCGATCCCTCTGACCTGGCATGCCTGTTCGAAGTAGTCACTGCATAGCAAGGTTAACCGCTGCAGGTCCAGTGGGGTTAGTTTCAGTTGCTTTTTTCCTGCCGTTATTTTTTGGAAATCTAGTAGCTGATTGACTAGCCGAAGAAGGCGTTTGGCGTTTTTTTCGACAATGGATAAGTGACGTTCCTCGGGGAACTTCTGAGTCAGGTTTTCTAAGGGGTTTAGGATTAGAGTTAATGGAGTCCGCAGTTCGTGAGACATGTTTTGGAAAAATACTGTTTTCTGTTTGTCCAGTTCTTGTAGCTGTACTGCCTGGGATTCGGCTTTTTCCTGAAGTTTTTCTGCTTCTTTCGTTTTTATGGTTAATTCTTGGGTGCGTTCGTCTACTTTGGACTTTAGGTTAGCAGCTGCATTTTGCTGTAACACTGCTTTCTCTTCTTGAAGGCGCTTTAGATTTCTTGCCAAGGCAAGAGACAATATGATGACCTCAATGCCCATGCCTATCTGATAGGAGGATTCTGTAAAAAAATTTGTCCGTATCATACCTGAACTAGACAATATTTGCAGACCAGCGCCAACTACATAGATCCAT
>PBRN01000171.1 GCA_002725955.1 Pseudobdellovibrionaceae bacterium | reverse complement strand
TATTTTATAAAAGATGTTATTAATATCATGATTTTAATATTGGTTATTAATTATGTTTTTTTCAGTTAAAAATTTTATGAGTTTGCTTGTGTTGCTGTTGCTGTTGGTGAGCTGTAATGGCGCCAAACAATTTTCAGCTGAACAGCAGGGGACCTGTCAGGCTGGTCAGCAGGTGATTGGTGCTCATATTATTTTTTTGATTGATAATTCAGGCTCTATGGAAGAAACGGATTGCCCTAATGTTCAGCGCTCCAATGATGCTGCTATGTGTGGTTCTATAACAAATAGAGAGGTTGCCGTTCTCGATGTTTGGGAAAGGTTGGCGCAGATCCAAAATGAGGACCCTCAATCCCCATTGGCTCAGAGTTTTATTTCGGTGAGTAGGTTTACACCGACAAATGTTGGCCAACCTTGGAATGTAAATGATTTCCAGCCATCTCCGCCGGTAGGGACATTCGATGATATTAATCGTCAGAATTCTCAAAGAATCCAAGGCAGTATGTCTTTTACTCGCAAGCCAGCGGGTGATTCACCCTATTTGAATGGAATTTTGGCAGCCGGTAACTTATTGCAAGCTTCAGTCGCTGCAGATTCCGAAGTGGCTAGGAAACAGAAGGTTATTATTATGGTGACCGATGGTGAGCCTACCGATAAGAATCCAGCAGAAGTTAGAATGCAGGCTGAAATGTTAAAGGCATCTGATGTGTCTTGGTATACATTTCTGGTAAGTAAAGAAGGTGATTTCAGGCGTCAGAGGGTGGCTGCTCATAGACAACTGATGCAACAGAATTATCTAGGGATTTATGGACCCAGTCAGCCTGAAGGTCGTTGGATGGCTGAGCGTTACAGCAATAACTTCGATGCTTATTTTAACGAGCTGGTTTCATTGGCAGATGTGATCTCAGATCGGGTTGTGGAAGTAGCTGGATCTGCCAGTTTGTCACAGATTATTAATGAAGAAGTCATCAGTAAGACCGGTTTTTGTCAGTAGGGTGCCAATAGGACTGCTTTTTGGTTTTTTTCACGCTGCTGTTCTTTTTGGTCACTGATCTATATTCTATTTGTCTTGCCAAATTCCCTGTAAAGCTGCTATGGTGCTGCCTCTCGCCCACTATGGGCTGATTTTTGCAAAGCAGGAGTTTAAAATGGCTAAGGGCAAAAGTACCCGAGAATTGATCCGGTTAGTTTCTAGCGAAGGCACTGGATTCTTTTATACTACTTCCAAGAAACGCAGCAGAGATAAGCTGGAGCTGAAAAAGTTCGATCCGAAGCTTAATCGCCATGTGGTCTTCAAAGAAGCAAAAATTAAGTAATTTAAAGGGGATTAGACCCCTTTTTTACTCCATCCTTAATGTTCAGCACCTTGTTATATCTCACATGATTGGTGCCACCTAATCCTTATATCTAATGTTAAAAATACAGCGTAATCGGTAACAGATTCCTTGGCTCACTGTGGAATGTCGTGTTAGATTAATATTTTAATTATTAATTAATTCGCTTGAATCTGACTTATGAATAGAAACGTTTGTTGATTAAAGCGAGTCGGCAAAAGAAAAATGTTTAACTAAGGCTTTGCGGTCTCGGAATAGAAAAGTTTATATTCCTGGACAGGATCAGGTTACTATGAATAGGATTGGATCTAATGCTTACCTGCTTTTGCCCTGTGTGGTTTTCAAGCAGTGATATAGTATGAAAAGCAATTCTTTGAGTAATCGTTAACTAAGGAACTGATTATATGAAGTATCTAGGTATCATCTTTTTGCTTTTAGGTGTGTCGGTATCACTGCATGGCAAGACTTTCAAGGTGGGGGCCTTGGTTCCAGAAGGAACTAGTTGGGCAAATGGCCTGAAAGCGATGGCTAAGGAAATCAAGAAGCAGACTGATGGTCGCGTGAAAATAAAACTTTATCTAGGTGGAGTTGGCGGAGATGAGCCAGATGTATTGCGAAAGATCCGTATAGGTCAGTTTCATGGAGGGATCTTCACTGGCAAGGCCTTAGGTGATGTTTATTCTGATGTCCGCATTCTGGAAGTTCCCTTTAATTTTATCGATGATCGTGTCAAAGCCAAGAAAGTTATGAATGGCATGAACGAATACTTTGACAAGGGTTTTAAGAAAAATGGTTTTAAGAANCTGGGNTTTTTTGAGCTTGGNAAAGTATACATCGTATCNCAGAAGAAGGCCGAAAGCCTTGATGGCTTAAAGGGNATAAAAGTNTGGGCCTGGGAAGGCGATCCTTTAGTCAAAACTATGATGGANCGATTGGAGTTGGTTTCTGTGCCATTGGCTTTGCCTGATGTGCTGACTTCTTTNTCAACAGGAATGATTGAGGCTGCTTATGGCCCTCCTCTAGGGGTTTTAGCTATGCAGTGGCAGAGTAAAGTCAAATATGTTGTGGATTTTCCGGTGACATATTCCTTNGGAGCTTTTTTATTAGGTGACAAAGCTTGGAAAAAAATTAAACCAGCTGATCAAAAAATCGTTCAGGCCGTAGCAAAATCATTCATCTCNGGTAAAAGAACGGATGGTAAGCCAAATATTAATGATACTACGATTGCTGAAAACAAAACTTCATTGGATTCTNTAAAGTCTTTAGGNATCAAAACNCTCAGNTTTCCNAANTCTGAGCTGCAAAAGGGTTTNAAGATACGTAAAGCTGTTATTCGAGATATGACTNATAAATTATTTAGCAAACAGACCGTCGATTTGTTTGAAAAGTCGATTCATTAGAAAGAGGTTTTTTGTTGTTAAAGGTTCTGAAAAATCTGGATCAGGGCATTGAGANGTTTTNTCGCATAGGCCTGGTGGTTGGTGTTAGTGGTATGCTNGGNCTGACNCTTTTGGGNATTGTTCTGCGTTGGTTNGGNATGAGCTGGCTATGGCTNGANCCTGTNGTGCGTCACTTGGTNTTTCTCAGTGCTTTTTTAGGGGGNGCATTAGCCACNGGNGCGGGGACNCATATTGGTATTGATATTGCCAGTAAAGTCTTNGAAGCNAGGCATATGGATAATGCTAAAAGGTATGTNGATNTTATCGTNGCATTAATGAGNTTTNTTATTTGTCTNTGGTTAACTAAAGCGGGTATCGATNTAGTCCAGGTAGAAGCNGAGTACGGTAAGGCTCATTTTCTNGGNATTCATTCCGCTTTTCTCGTNGGTATNATGCCNTTCGGGTTTGCGATTATTTCATACCGTTCTTTTTATAGATTCCTGGCTGCTNTAATGGGTCGTGAATACTAAGTAGTCTTACGAGGAGATNTNGTTGGAAGTTCTAATCTACATGGGAATTCTGGCCCTCGCCTTGCTGGGTACGCCCATTTTTGTAGTNATGTCAGCTTTTGCNTTAGTTGCTTTTACCTATTCTGGAGTTGAGGTNTCAGCTGTACCTGTTGAAATCTATAGGATTGCTAGCGCTCCTACTTTGTTGACNATACCGCTATTTACCTTTGCTGGTTACATGATGGCAGACTCNGGGACTCCGGCNCGTTTACTGAGACTCGCTCAGGCNAGTCTCGGCTGGATGCCNGGTGGNGTAGCTATTGTCAGCTTGGTCATTTGTGCNTTTTTCACCGCCTTTACTGGTGCTAGCGGTGTTACNATTATTGCACTTGGTGGCCTACTTTATCCTATTCTGACTAAAGAGGGTTTTTCAGAAAAGTTTACTCTGGGNTTGATCACAACTTCTGGCTCTCTTGGCTTACTCTTTCCNCCNAGTCTGCCGATTATCTTGTATGGATTAGTCGCNAAAGTCGATATCGATAAGCTTTTCTTGGCTGGNGTAGTGCCAGGNATATTGTTGATAGTGATTCTNTCTCTNTGGGCTCTAAAGAACGGTANTGCTACATCTCGAAAAGGGNATAAGTTTTCANTCAAAGAATTGGGAGCTGCAGCTTGGGGNGCTCGCTATGAGATTCCTCTACCTATTTTNGTTTTAGGNGGCATNTACGGCGGCTNNACAACTGCTTCTGAGGCATCTGCCTTTACGGCAGCNTGGGTTCTNTTGATGGAATGTTTTTTATATAAGGACATTAAATTATTTAAAGATATTCCCNGGATTATTCGAGAGAGTATGACCCTGGTGGGGGCTATTCTATTAATTCTNTGTTGTGCNTTGGGTATGACCAATTACCTGGTTGANGAAGAAATCCCCATGAAGATCCTGGAATACATGAAGCTTCATGTCGATTCCCGGGTTGAGTTCCTGATNTACTTGAATTTATTTTTACTAGTTGTTGGCTCNTTGATGGATATNTTTAGCGCCATCGTNATTGTAGTNCCGCTGATAGTGCCNATTGCGACGGCTTTTGGTGTTCANCCTATTCATTTGGCCATTATCTTCCTGACTAATTTGGAAATTGGCTATATTACACCGCCAGTAGGTATTAATTTGTTCATTAGTAGTTTTAGGTTTAAAAAACCGGTAACCCAGNTATATAAAGCATCGTTNCCCTATCTGTTCTTATTGCTGATAGCATTAATGATCATAACTTATATTCCTGANCTTTCATTATTCTGGTTTGATGAGTGAAGGTGNCTTAAGTNAGGAATNAAAAAGCCTTTGCAAATGCAAAGGCTTTTTTTATTGNGGTTTTACTTTAGNAAGAGCTTCTCTTGCAGCTCTAGGATAGTTAAGTCTCGAGCAGCACTCTTCGAAAGTATGGCATTGATTTGTTCCTTGTCATCAATGTTNGTTTCTCCGATNCTTTTGACTAGCTGGTCTGTGAGNCNGATNTTATCCATATAAATNTGCAGCGCTNGAGCCCAGTGTTTTCTTGGGATATTCTTNAGCCATCCCAACCCTTCCCGGTAAACNACAAAACTTGCAATAGAAGATGCTACGATTGCAATTTGNTGGGTTGCAGGAAGTGCTTCTTTGATTCTCTCTTGATATTCTTTGCGTAGCATNGGTGGGCAGTGNTTCANNACTATCTCTTGGAAGAAACTGTCCTTAATTAGTTTTTCTTCTTCGTTTGCCCATTGTTCCAGTAAGATATCGGTGATCTTATTGATTTCTCTGGATATAGATAACGATAGATCAACTAATGTTTTNTGTCCTTCTTCNAGGGTAAAGGCATGAAACAATAACTTGGCTTCCGCATCTGCTTTCGCTCGCAGAATATCAAGAACTTCATTTACATACTTTTCTTTAAANTCNAGGAATTCNTCNGGAGCGAATACNAGAGAAGCGATAATTTCGTATGAACTGCAGATNACTCCNGTTTTGTTTGCGGTAGAGTCTTTTACCATTTTCACACCGGCTTCTTGCAGTTTGTCTCGAGCTTTCGACGTAAANTAAATATTAGCCCCTTCAACGACAGCCTTCATACTCGGNTTTTGGTCTTCATCAAGAAATANTTCCCAATTTTTTCCATTAACCGTATAAGGNCTACCACCTGCAGGTATGAAAATGTCAGCGTAGGTTTTAGCNGTGATCTCGTTTCTAATTCTTATTGTTTCATTGTTATCCGCTGCGGTAACAAAAGCATCCTTGCCAGTGAGCTTTTGAGTATCAAAATGCACGATTGATTGGCTTTCATCGACTAGTTTGAGTAACTCAGCCCAGTCAAGGCCATCTGGATCAAAGGCGCACCCTAAACCGTCGGCGATAGCCAATATTCGGGGGTTTTCTCCATATTCTCGATGTAGTATCTTCAATTCATTGCCGGCAACATCGCCATCAGGCCCACCAGTCATTTTCACCGAAAACTTTTGATTTTTTGGGTCTATTTCTAAAAAGTGAAGGGTATTTTCTACAAAAACATTCACGCCCTCGGAAGTAACTCCATATTCCTTGTGATTTATACCGTCTCCAGGCTTAGACGACATAAAAGCATTAGCATATTTGTAACCACGGCGGGAAGCTTGTTCGGGTATCCAGCTTATGAGTTCGTTGGTGATGTTTTCATCTGGCCCCAGGTAAATGATCTCCGGCTTGGTGTAATAGGTGACCATTTTATTTTTAGTCTCTTCGTGGGCTTCGTCATATTCTACCAGTATATCGATTAATGCATTGACCGATGCCTTAACAGCCTGATCACGATGGCCGCCTGGTCTTAGGACTAAAACAGCTTTCGATCCTCCTTCAGGGATATCTTTGTTTTTGAGTTGTTGTGCGTGACTTAATCCGTAAACTTCATCAAATAGTCCTGCCAATGCATAGTCATAGTCAGCTTCATTACGAGGCATAACCACACGCATGCCTCCTCTGGAAATATCTTTCCAGCGGACATGGAAAAAGCGAAAGTCTTTTCCCGTTATAAAATAGAACCCATATGGTTTGTCGGTATAATGCTTTGAATTGAGAACTTCACCTGCAAAGCGAAAAGCATGGCCCGTTTTCGTGTTCATAAAATAGTTAGTTTTTAAGCAATGCCGAACGAATTTTGCACATTCTTTAAAAATTTCACGATCGATGTCTTCAATCAGCTTTGTGATTTCCTCTTCTAGCTCCTTGGTTTGTTGTTCATAGTCCCCTTTTTTTCTGTCTTCATGTCGCATAGGATCAAATTTAAGGCGAAAGAGTGCTACAACCTTATTCGTTAATTGGTAATTATTGATTAAGCAGTTGCGGACACGATAAGCTGAGTAAGCATAGGGATTGATTTTGCTAAGAAATATATGACACCACACCGACATCGAGCGAACTAGGTTAGCGGCATTAATAGAGAAGTCGTATGGTGCTCTTGTTAGTCCGGAGTATAAGTCTTGATCTACCCAACCCAGTGTTCTAAGGGCTTTAGTTAAACGTATTTTCGGGACAAAGTCTTCAGTGATTTTCTTGCCTGAAGCATGGTTCAGGATAAAGTGCATCACTGTTATTGTTTGGTCATAGCCTTTGGTTAATCGTACTATAAATGCTCTGCCTACATTAAATTGAAACGAGTCAAATAGCTGGAGCACGGGTTCCAATATCTGTGATGGAGAAATGTTTTTGATTCCAAGAGTCAGTCTTGCTGCAGCAGAGTTTTCAAGGATATCAAGAAATGTATACGCTCCTTGTCGATTTAACATATGATTGACCATACGAAAAGTAATTGTTAAACGAGCTGCAGTTGCATACATGATGAAGTCGTTGTCTAAATTGGCGAGATAACGCTCAATCTCTAACTCTTTGCCCTTATACGTTTGTCGCATTAGGTTACGAGCATGTTCGACTTTATCGATTATTCTTTTGTTTACTTCATCTTTTTCAGTGTGTTCTGTACAGAAAAATGTTGAAAGGAATAGTAGATTGTCGCGAGAGAAATATACAGCACCCATTTTTACGGGATGGCTCGCAATTCGGTTTGCCATATCCAACAGGATGGCGCTAGATCCACCTGGACCAATATAAGTCACCTTGGATTTATCCCTATCCCAAAGTTCAACGGTTTGTTTTGTTTCAAAAATATGCCCAGTGATAATTGCAGACAGATGTCTAATCTTCTCCTGTCGAGGGGTGGTTTGATAATAGATTTTAGGCATATTATTGAAAAACCAAGGAGTCAAAATCGAGATGCTTTGGTCAAGTCCAATTCTTACTGTGTCGGCTATGTCGCCAATATAACTTTCAAGCTGTGCGCCGCTCATTTCTTTTTCATATTCAGGTATGTAATGACCTGCTGTGCCCTCAGGTGTATCTCCATCATCTTCTTCGAACTTTTTGTCGGTATAATCTAGATCGTCTTCGGTATTAAGGTCGCTCATTATTATTTCCTTGTTTAAAAAGCTCGCTAATTTTGATTAGCTATTAGTTTTCACAATTATATCTCGCCACTCATCTTCTAGTTCTTTGATCATTACAGGGGTTAGCTGCTGAGTTTTTTGTTTCTTGATTTTTTCTATTAGATCATCTGCAGGGGTTCTTTTCCGTGAGATGAAGTATTCTCCAAATGCAGTTAGTTCTGCTAATGTGCCTTCTCCTCGATAACATTCGGGCAGCCCGTAGCAGCCATCAGCTATGATTGGTAACATTTTTAGGGCAATTTGATTTATTTCTGGATGGGTTAATCCATGCAGAGCAAAGTCCAATAGTTGGTCCATTTTATTTACCCATGGGCTTAGCAACTCGATGACCTGATCTACAGATCTATCATCATATAGCAGAGCTGTAGTAATCGCAGCAGGAACTCCTTGCCAAACTCGACTCTGACAATCCATNGCTCTTAACTCTAGAAAGCCTCTTGGCCTTACCTCCATAAATTGTAGAGAGAGGTGTGTTTTGAAGTCTTCCATNGTAGGAAAANNNCCATCTACACCCTTGCTCATCCANTCACTNAANGTGATAGGNGTAGTTTGTGGTTTGAAGTCAAGTTGNTCAATAAACACAACTTGAGCATTTAACACCTTAGTTAGATAGGCTTCTNTACATGCAGACTTATTTAAGCTTTGCATAATANTGGTGAGTTCGGGAAAGCCGGTTCNGCTTTTATCTAACCCCCTCCATATCACNCCCCNAAATGANTGGTAGTTATTTAGTCTGTTGTCANAAAAAGGTGACCATGCAAAAATTGCTGTTAGNAATGGAGANATTAAGTTGGCTGCTAAATATCGNCTGGCTAAGGCATGTTCGGAATTNCCGAAGTCAAGGTTCACTTGGATAGTACANGTTTGTCGCATCATGCGGCGACCATATTCGCTTAGGTTATTAAAGTAGGTNTCCATNGCTCGGTAACGAGGNTTAGTCATTTGTAAGCCGATTTCATCNACCGTTTGCCATGGGTTCATACCTGTTTGGTAAGTNGCCATATTGTANTGAGCGAGTTCNTTNTCGAGTATTTTTTGAATTTTTTCCATTCTTGCGATGGCATCTGTCATGCATGGATAGGGNATCGATGAGAATTCGATCTGTCCNCCAGGCTCGAATGTTANTTGNTCNCCTTCNTCTAGTCNGACTGCTGTTAAATGGTTTTGNTGAACCTCTAAAGACCAACCGNTCTGTTTCTGGGNGATTTGNNTAAGAGCTTCAGACAATGAGTNAGGNCCACTTAAATGTACCATTGAAGGTTGATTCAACTGCAGAGATTCTTTGTTATAGTAGGGCATTTCTACTTCTACTCCGACCATTCCNGGCCAGTCNGGATAGTCTTTGACATAAGAATCAGGNTGAAANGAAAATATTTTATCAGCAATCCATTGACGACAAAGGTCAGGATTGGCGGCTGATNCATCTTTTTTTTGTATGTCTAATGGNCCTTGTGCCATATTATTGCTGATCCCTTTTTCGATTTAGCTTGGCAAAGTGTTAGCTCGTGACCTCAATTAGGTGCCATCGACTTCCACNTGTATAGCAAAATCTTTTATACCGTTTTTTCTGACTGCATCAATCAATTTTATGACTTGNCCATGCGGTGTTTTCTCATCTGCTGAAATTAATGCTTGAGATACAGGTTTACCTTGGCTCTCGGTTGCTATGGCTTGTTTGATACCTGCGAAACTAATTTTNTTGGANTTTAAGTAGAGTTGCCCTTCGNCATCTAAGGAGAACTCNAGNCCTGAGGACCCNGGNTCTTTNCCTGTNGCAGCTTCNGGTAGTTTGAGCTCGATNGCAGCATTATTCATGTAGTTGGCTGTNACCATGAATATNACTAANAGAACCAGCATCACATCCACAAAGGGGGTAACATTTATTTCGTTGATGGTGTCGTCATCATCAAGATTTACACCGCCGGCCATGATAAGTCCTTATTTTCAAAATANTTTATATGTTTCACTGCTATTGATAACNGATNTCTATTTNTCATTTCANTTACTGAAATGGGCTGTGAGTATTTTCATGATTGCTTCNCCGTTAGTGATNCGTCTTTTAACCACTCTTTGAAAAAGGTTNAATGAAACCACAGCGGGAATAGCGACNAGCAATCCTACAGCCGTGGCAATCAAGGCTTCTGAGACACTTCCCATAACNACTGAAGCGCCCCCTGCNGGNTTTGCNGCAAGGTCACTGAAAGCCTGNATAATNCCGATGACGGTGCCAAANAGACCGANGAATGGAGCGTTGTTACCAAGTGTNCCTAAGATCACTAAACCCTTNTCCAGTATCTGTCTTTCTCCGGTCAGNTACCCTTGCATACCCTCGGTCATCGCAGTNGTTCCNTTGTCGATNTAGGACATTCCCCTNAGNACAGTCTGACATTCTGGCGATGGGNTGGAGTAGCATAGTTGNTTGGCTCCTTCNAGGTCATNTGCAGCTAATCTGTCAGTTANNTCTTGAGCAAACGCTTGAAAGTCGATTTTTATTCTTTGGAAAAACAATAGACGTTCTATGATNACAGCCACAGACATAACACTTAATAAGATNANCAGCCAAAGAACCCACTCTGTTCCCAGACTGCTGATGCCCAATAACTTATCGCTTAAGCTTGTTTCCATGGAATTTTCCTGATTTTAGTTTTTATTCTTAAAAAAGATCATATGTTGACTCTAGTTTACATGCCACCGAGTAGCCAGTTTAAACTTAATGCAAAACTATCAATAACTTTAGTTTCNTCGNTAGCAGAGTCCTGTTTAACTAAGCTGCCACTGCCTCCTTCTAACANGACCTGATAACCACCCTTGTACCAGATGCCAAAAATAAGCAATGCACCTGTNCCCTGCCAAGTNCCTNCCTGTACCTGATTATTTGCTGCATTCGATACAATGGCTTGATACTGCAGNATACCTGCNCGNATACCGATAAAGACNTGANTTTTTANGTAATAACCAGCTGTAATCCCACCTAACCCCCATATTNCATCTTTTGATAAGGGATTGGGAACTCCAAGNCGTGCTCCAATATAGTCNGCTGATAGTGAAAGCTGCAGTTTTTTGTTGCTAAGGATGCCTAGGTCAATGCCGCCNCCAAAACCAAAGTATGCTTTTGGCGTTTCAGAGGATGCTTCCCTAAAGTTAAACGTTTGAGTTTTGCCTCTCAAGGAAAACATAAGTTTTGCCANCGCTATGTTGCTATATAAGCTGGTAGCTAGCATGCTNAAGANAAAAATTNTTACCTTCTTATTCATGGACTACCNAGAGCTAATTGGTTTAATAGCATTTGTTCGTATACTTGATAACTAACTAGCTCTTGNCTCAGCTGATATGAATTAATGCGAACGAGTCCACTTCCTTCTTGTGGNCGATGCAANGTCACTATATCAATCGGGTTCGCTTCTCTCATAAATGTTTTTTGATGTTCTATCTTATCGGCTCTGGAAACAACCCAGCCATGGTCACTTCTTTCAATTAGCCAACCAGTTTCACTCCAATGCTGAACAAATAAGTATGGGCGCTTTGGTCCNATNACACCAATNTCTAATCTGGCTTTAGGTGGNCGCCCAGGCANAGANCTTTGATTTATCTTGTGTAAGATTTGATNCTTTAGGCGGTTGAAATATGGATCGATGTCAGNAGCTAGTTCTANNACCTCATAGCGTCTTGCTGGCATTCCAAAAGGNCGATTTTTTACTAATTTAGNTATATTTGTGGCTTCTTGCGTTTTGNTNGGGTTACTGCTTTTTGATGATAGCTTNTTCGAAGGGCCGTTGATTTCTTNTTGGCCTTTCCTGCTAAAAAGGAATTTAANTTTTTTTATAAGTGCCCTTGACAAGATTAAAGATTCCCCCTATTTAATGTCCCCACTTGAACGATCTNTGTTCTGTNTGCGGGAGTAGCTCAGCTGGCTAGAGCGTCGCGTTGCCATCGCGAAGGTCGAGGGTTCGAATCCCTTTTCCCGCTCCAAAAANTNGATANNGTATAAGCAAGACAGACCNTCCATANTGACATATTAATCTTAATCNCANNATTTTTTAATAGCACTTTTTGCCGTGCTCANATCNTTGACCTCANNTCACTANTCAAAATATAAAGAAGCGTTACTTNTCTCATCAAAATTAGGATACTAGATACGTATCCATTAAAATTNCCGCCGNTCTNGTAAATAGCGTGATCNGCCCTAAATACNANTTTCTGAAATTATTATATTTTTAAAANNTGAACCTTTTGGCAACTTGAGGCGTCTAATAATATAGTTGGTTTTGATAAAGTAACTTTNATTGGATTAGGAGCTTTAGTGATGGCTNTCAAAAGAACTTTCATATTAGCNATATTTACTTTNGGTTTGATGCTGGGTAGCGTCTCCCACGCTGAAANTGNNAANCACAGCAAGCANCGGCATNATGGAAAGNTGTTTAAGCATTTACTGGAACAGCTGGACTTGACTGATGATCAGTTAGANCAGATNAAGNCATTGCGTNAATCTGGNGNGCNGGTAATGAAGGCTTTGCGNGNNANAAAGAAAAAAGCAGTNATTGATTTGGACAATGTGTTGATGAGAGAGGGGGGGAGCGAATCCGATCTCCGNNTTGCNTTTNTTAATCTGCAAAATGCCAAGGCTGCTTTAGAATCGAAACGTTTTGATAATATGCTTGCCATTCGAAGATTGNTGAANCCTCAGCAGCAGGTCAAATTTTATGAGTTGAGCCCNAAGCGANATAAAAAGCTGAGGAAAAGAATTTGAGTATTAACAGAATGAAAGAGGAGCANGCTCCTCTTTCATTCTGNNCAAATNNATCAAATTCTTTTCCTCAGCTT
>PBRN01000170.1 GCA_002725955.1 Pseudobdellovibrionaceae bacterium | reverse complement strand
TCAGGTCTCTATCCCCGCGGCCCATCGTTTGTAATTCTATAGCATCGTAGACAAAGTTAGCGAAGGAGGGATTATTGCTATTTGGTGTCATGATCACAGGTAAAGGTCGGTCTCGCTTTACTTGTAACCATTTCTCAAGAATAGGTTTGGCTTTAATTAAAGAGTTAAGAGTTGCTTTTGCTTCCGATGGCGTTCTCTTGTCAAAGTATATGTGAAAATCATTAGTAATGAGTTCATTATACTCTTTGCCATAAGACCGGTGTTGGAACCCTACAGGCATAGTCATACCAGTATTGGCACCAATTAGTCCTGCAACATAAACAAAAGTGATTAACCTAATTCTGCGAAAGTCTCTCATAATATTCACGTGCTTCCTTTAAATCATCTGCAGTATCGATGCCGACTGATGGATGCTTAGATTCAACTAACTTTATATTAATTTTATGTTCTAGTGCCCGAAGTTGTTCCAGTTTTTCGTGTTTTTCCAGTTCACTCATGGGTAAATCGCAAAATTTTAATAAGGTATTAGTTTGGAATGCATAAATTCCCTGATGCTGCCAGAACCAATCAAAATCGTGGTTTCTTTTGAATGGAATCGGTGCACGAGAGAAATAGAGGGCTTCTTGTGCTTTATTCACTACCACTTTTACTGTATTTTCACTTAAAAAACTCTTTTCATTTTTATTTTTGTAGATGATGGTTCCCATCTCGCTGCTGTTTTGTTCCATGGTATGAGCTAAGTTTTCGAGCTCGTCAACGTTGACGAAGGGTTCATCCCCTTGAACATTCATAACATATTCTTTTTTATAGTTTTTTGCGACTTCAGCACACCTATCCGTACCAGATTGATGGTTTTTGTCAGTCAATTTTACAGGAACACTGTGGCTGCGGCATACTTGTTCTATTTTTTCATTATCAGTCGCAACTAAGATTGTGGCTCCACGTTCTTTTAATGGTCTGAGCCTTTCAAATACCCGGATGATTAATGGCTTGCCACACAAGTCGGCTAACATTTTTTCCGGTAACCTGCTTGATTTCAATCGTGCAGGTACTACAATAAGCCAATTGTTCCATGTTTTCATTTTATCATCCTTAGCTAGGTGTTACAAAAAATCTAATTACATCTATCTTTTGGTCTCAACACCTTGATTAGTCTATCTTCTGTCAGACTGGTTCTAGTGCTAGAAAACATGATATGATAATAAGTGGGTTTGTATTTTTTTAGTGAATATATATACCCACAGACTTTTATTTAGCACTAATTAATAGGGACATCAATCTCATGACTGAGCTTGAAGTGGGAGCCACTAACTTTTTTGAACAGACTCTTTGCGGGTTAGCCGATGTTGTATATCGCATGAGCTATGGGCTCACTTTGAATCAGGAAGGTTCTGTAGCCTATGTAGATGCTACATATAAAAATGTGATCAGTAAATTATCAGAATTGATTAATCTTCCCACAAGTCAGATTGAAATCAGGTTGTTGGAGGAATGTTGGCAGTTGTGGCAGGATGATTCAAAAAGTTACGCTATTGACCAGAAACCTATAGCTCAAGTTCTGAGTAAGCTATCGGTGGAATCTCGTATTTCGTTGGTTTTAATAGAAGGGTTGGGCCTGAGCTGTGAAGAAGCTGGTGGTGTGATCCAGCATTCAGCATTGGAAGTTAGAAAATATTTGGGGCAGGCTCGCAAAGTAATTCTGGAATTTGTGGATAGTGAGTGAAGAAAAAATCATCATAGGAATCGAAAATGGGTGAAGGTTCTAATCTGACAGACGAAGAATTAGTGTATGGATATTTGGGGCAATATCTTGACGATGATTTATCTGAAGATATCAAAACTCAATTTGAGAAAGCTATTGAAGCTCACCCTGATGAATTAAAAGATAAGTATCGACAGGCTCGTGGATATTTTCAAGTGGCTCTTCAGTCATGTGCTCTAAGTGATCAGGAAATTAGAAATTTGTATCGCTTGGTNGAGGATGATGCTTCAAGAGTAAATCATGAGGCTGAGTCGATTGCNTGGATGGGCAAAGCCGAAACAGTAAGGAATATTGTTCATAATGGGNCTTTNTTAGGGATTCTATTGCTTACAATATTTGGNATGTTTTATTACTTAACTCCACCATCNCAACCNNCTTTTAATGCGCTNGAAACNCTNGTTTATGAAGCATTGGCAATGGAGGAAGATCAGGAGAATCGCTTAGANTTCCCTACCTCTAGNNTNGANGAGGCGCAAGAGTATATTACTCGTTATCCAGATATTGGATTCGTNCCTAATAATTTATCCTCCATTGGAGGTGGTTGGGAGGTNGATGGTTCAAGTGTTATAGACTATGACATCGCAAAAATAGTTGTNGTCCAGTACCGCAACATCAAGTTGAATGAGAAACTTTTTATTTTTCAATATTCGGGAAAAATAGANGATCTACCTCCCGCAGATCCGGGCAATATGAATGGACTNTTGTATCANACCTATGGNTCNGACGATATCAATGTTATTGCTTGGGAAATTCAGGATGGGATCATGGGTTTNATGGTGTCTCATCAAAGTGCTCCTGAAATGGCCAANATGGCCAANATGGCGACNNANATNTAGTTTTTGANNNATCTANNCTACTCTCGCAAGATCAANCAAAATATGCGATGTTTATTCCTATTATTNATTATAGGAGGAAAGCATTGNAGCAGGTTCTTTTTATTCAGCTNCGTCAGTTNGGNGATATTATCCTNACGACTCCCTGCATTAGAGAATTAAAGGAAGCTTGGCCTGATACCAAAATAAGNTTTCTTTCCCATTCTATGGGGCGTNTAGTTCTTGAAGATTGTCCTTGGCTNGATGAATTGTATACATATGANCCTAATGGCTCCAAGCTGGCAGAGTTGGAATTAGCNAGAAAACTGCGGAGCAAAAAGTTTGATTGCATNATTGATTTTATGGATAACCCCNGGAGTGCCATTTACACGTGGTTTATCGGNGCTCCNANGCGTGTNGGTTNCACCGGACGCCGTGACTTTGTCTATAATGATAAAGAGTTTAAGGTCAAAACTTCCGATTATATTGTTCAAGANAAGTTTAAACTTCTCAGNCGATTAGGCGTANATCCTCAATCGGAAAAGCTAGTGNTGCCGTGGTTNGAAAAGCATACAGAACCATTACGATACATGTTNCAGNCGAATAANCAGTTTAAGTCTGGAGCCGTGAGAGTTCTTATGAGTCCCACTCATCGTAGAAGTGTACGGCAGTGGCCAGTTGAGAGATATGCAGAGATAGCTGATCGTTTATCAGAAAATTGGGGAGCCTGTGTTGTTTGGGGNTGGGGCCCNGGAGAAGAAGANTTTGTGAATGATGTCATGAGTAAATGNAAGTCGACGACATACAAGGTTCCTAAAACTAACTTNCGAGAATTGGCCGCCATCATAGCAAATTGTGATTTGTTTATCGGTAATTCTAANGGACCNAGTCATATTGCCGTNGCNGTTGATACNCCTTCATTGCAGATTCATGGACCAACTTTGGCGAAGTCTTGGAGTCCCAAAAATNCNCGNCATCAGGCTCTTCAGGCNGGNGACTTGGTNGATGGGGGGCCNATTTCTAATATTACTATTGANCAAACTTGGAATACTTTGGAANTTATGAAACCAGTAATAAAAAGAAATAGTGATGCAAGACACGAGAATAGTGTTAGAATCAACTGGTCTTTGTAGGGAAGAGTNCAGGGAGTATGATGAAAATGATTAACAAGTGGACCNTAGAGAAAATAAAATCAACAAAAACNAGAAAGTTGCCATGGTTGCCCNGGATGGGATTTGTTTTGGAGATTGGTGGNCGCAAANTTTCATATCGGCAGGCTCCATTTTTTGAAACCATNGCTATTCTGATGGANCGAGGTGTCACTCTTTCTAATTTTCAAAAGGCAGCNAAGGANCAGCTTTTTGAAATCGTNTTACCTAANGAGAAGAAGAGGCGCACGGTTAACGTNAANGCTCGCACAGTATCATCTCGCAAAATAAAAAAATAACTATTTTTTGTTNTTGAACCAAAGAATAAAGACCAAGTGGAGTATCATTTAATGATTCCTTTTAGGGTNTTTGATANGAATAATAAACAGATGTGGCAGGTGATTAACTATCATCCNGATCAGAANGGNGGTAGCTACTTAGCTAGTCGTGAAGATGANAGTGATATAGATGGAGATATCCAAATCATNCCTGCTCAGGAATTAACGATGTTTAAGTTNGTTGATTTTATTGATGATGCNGATAGCTTAANTGATTGAATTNTTTCGTAAACATTTNNTTAAAGTGAANCTCTACTTCCTTGATGTTTAACATGGTTGAACANNNCTTAAGTCGTTGAAANNAAATGATTATTTCAGCNGTTCTTGTGGGGCCGGCTTAGATCGGGTAGGACCTGAATCATACAGAAAAATCNACGACTTTAGTTGGGATCGACATGTTGAGAATAAAATCTATTGGTGCAGGTATTATAGACTTATTGGAAAGCTTTAGCTTATTGATATTAATGGTTCTTTCAGTTCCTTATCGTATCTGTAGGCGATTAGATGGTTTGGTCAATATTTTCGGATTAGCGAAGACTCTTTTACCACGAGGTCTTTTTGCCGCTTTTATTCGTTCTCGATTGGATCAACGTTTAGGAAATTTAGATCAAAGTATCTCTATACTAAACTATATAATCGGTGCGCTTGAAGAAGAAAAATCTGCTCTAACTAAAGATAGCGAAATATATCGTTGGCTTCTTTATTTGTATGGAGTGGCTTTGAAGGCTCAAATAGATCGTGGTAGGCTTGAAGAAGCTGCTATGCTGCTGGTCAGAGCGAATAGTAACCTAAATGTAAATTATTTAAATCACATGCCGGAATTCGATGTGAAAGCTGCTCATATTCTGAAAGCAGGAATTGCTGCTAGTAAACTGTTGAACGATAATAAAGCTTGTTCAATTGTAGTAGCTCCAGAAAAAGAACCTTCAGCTTCTATTACTAGCTCCAAACGTGGTACGACCACCGCGAAAAAACCTGGAGGAAAAGTTATCCCTTTTCCGACTCCAATTAGAACATAGTCAATTAGTTTTGCCGAGGCAGCGTACCCTGCCTCCCGGTTGTGGTATGATATTGACGGTAAAGGACTTCTTAACTGATTTTTTACCCGGGCGAAAACTGCACTTCATAGCTTTCTTATTACCCTTAGGTCCATAGGCAAAACTTATAATATGATTGCTACCCTTTTTTACTAAAATTTTTAGTGGTGTCGTGCCCCTGGCATATCCAGAATCTACATTCACATAGAGCTTCTTATCAGAGATGATTGCTACCGGGATCATATTAGCAGCATTTTCTTTTGCTAGGTAGATCGATCCTGGTTTTACTGAATCGCCTGCTTGTCCCTGAAATCGGATTCTTTCGGACTTATATCCCGGTCTTTTTACTATGAGGTCATATTTACCGGGATCTAATGATAATTTGAGCGGTGTTTTATTATATGATCCACGGTTGAGAAGTTTTCCATTGAGTTGAAGTCTAACGCTATCCACATTAGTTTTAACCAGTACATGCATTTTATTATTGTTACTACGCGATAACGAGAAGTATCCGATTGCAGCGATAGCAGCTGCGATGATTAAATTTTTAGTCGTTGATGATTTTTTTCTTTTCAAGTTCGAGTAAGGTCGAATCGCTTGACTTGAGAGATTGTTGAAATTGACTTTGCTTGCAGACAGTTTGTTGTATTTTGGTTTGACTGATTTCTCCGAATGAGCGATAGATTTTTGGCCGATTCCCCTTGTGGGTTGTATTTTTAGGGCAGGCATATTTTTAGAGACATCTTTTAGTTCTTTGATCGCTTGAATTAACTCTTCGGGCTTATCTGGTGCTTTTCTTTGATCTGTTTTGGTTAGAATCTTTTTTATTTCATCCTTAGATTCATCTCGCTTTTTCTTAAGTATTTCTTTGAGGAAATCACCAAGTTCTCGGGTTACAAATTCTGGGTATTGAGAATGAAGGTATTTTAAAAGACTTTTCTCGAATTCGGCGGCCGATTGGTAACGTTTTTTCTTATCCCGGGCTAAACCTTTGAGTACAATCTGCTCCAAGTTATCATCAACTTCGCCATTGAGATCAGTTAGCTTCAAGTTTATTTCGCAATTTTGAACTTTACGTATTGTCTCTACTTCTGTTTGACCAGTAAATAACCTCTTCATAGCTAGGGCTTCCCACAGAACAATCGACAGACTGAAGACGTCTGACCTAGCGTCTAATGGTTTGGCTGTAACTTGTTCGGGGCTCATATATGAATACTTGCCCTTAACCACTCCAGGGCGGGTTTCGGTCATTTTATCTTCAGCAGAAGCGATTCCAAAGTCGGTGATTTTGACGTCGCCTTCATAGCTGATGAGTATGTTTTGCGGGGATACATCCCTGTGGATGATGCCAAGCGGCATATTGGTTATTTCATCGATCTTAGTATGAGCATAGTGCAGTCCTCGTGCTGTGCAGGCCATGACATAGAGTATCATTGGTATACTTAATCTAATGCGGGCATTTTCACATGCTGAGAGCAAAGTCCTCATATCAGCACCATCAACATGCTCCATAATTAGTGCATATGATTCTTCTACTTCGGTAAAGTCAAACACCTGAACAATGTTTGCATGCTGAAGGCGCTTGCAGATATGAGCTTCATCCCGAAACATTTCTACGAACTCTTTGTCTTGGGCAAAATGAGGCAAGATTCTTTTGATCGCACAAATCCGTTGAAAAGCATCCTTACCGACTGCTTTTCCAAGATATATTTCTGCCATGCCGCCTCGAGCAATGCGTTTGCTCAAAACGTATGAAGTTTTAATCATGGCTATCCATAGTTCCTAGTCCCTTTATATCTATACTGGCTTGGCGCTCTTTTTTTCGGAATGTTTTCAGGGATCTAAAGGCGATCCCTTTGGTAGTAAGTAGATCATGATTTAAGCGACTGAAATTACTATTATTTATATTGGGTTAAGGCCTCCCATTGACCGCCTTATACGGTGTTGGTAACTTGAGTGGTGTAAAGGGGTTGGTATTTCATTCTTTGTTCGTTTTAGGGAGATTAAATGCCCGAAATAAAAGGTAAATTTATCACTATTGAAGGTGGTGAAGGTGTTGGTAAATCTGTTTTTTCGAGTGCATTAAGAGATCATCTTGAGTCTAATGGTCGCAAGATAGTGATGTCCCATGAACCAGGTGGCACGCCTTTGGCTGATGCTATTAGGAATCTGTTCAAAAACCCTCCAGAAAATGATGACATTTTGCCTGAAACGGAGCTTTTTCTGATCTCAGCCGCGCGTGCGCAGCATATTGGGTGCAAAATTGTGCCAGCTATGGAACAGGGAAAGTGGGTACTATGCGACCGATTTGCAGATTCAACGCGAGTTTACCAGGGTGCCATGGGGGGCATTCCCTCTGACCAACTGGAAAAAGTGATTTTGAGCTCGTTAAAAGGTTTAAAGCCGGATCTTACATTCTTATTGGATTGTGATCCTGATATTGCCATAAAGAGGATTGAAGTGCGAAGTTTGGGCGGTCAAAATGACTCTGACCGTTATGATTCAGCCAGTAGAGATTGGCATTATCGACTGAGGAAAGCTTGGCTGGAAATAGCAGACAGATTTCCGGAGCGCATTCATATACTAAATGCAAATCAGCCGCCACACGATGTGCTTCGTGATGCTGTCAAGGTGTTAGCTGAGTTTGGAGTTTGATATTGGCTAGACAGACCAATAAGACGAGGCATTCACAAGATATAGCCCCACTTGAATGGAAAGGTTATATCGGCTTTGAATATGATTTAAATAAGTTGTCTTCGCTTTATAGGCAGAAAAGGTTGCCGCAGGTTTTATTGCTGGAAGGGCGCGAAGGTATGGGGAAATCGTCTCTTTCAGCAGCTATAGCTTCGTTGATTTTTTGTAAGACAGCTAACGCTTGTGGTTCTTGTGATGGTTGCAAGACTGTGATTTGTCATGATCAAGACGAATTGCTTTGGATGGGTGGAGAAGAACCTTTAAAAGTTGCTCAAGCTGAGCAACTGCAGCAACATTTAGATATGTTACCTGCAGGTTCGCAATGGGTTGATGAGACAGGAGGTTCTCGAGAGCCACTCCGAGTGGCCGTAGTGACAGATTTTGAGCGTTTTAACATTCAGAGCATGAATCGATTGCTGAAAGTTCTTGAAGAGCCACCACAGGCATCTCAGCTAATATTGACATCGAGTCACCCGGGAAGGTTGCTCGAAACTATAATGTCGCGGGTTGTTCGCTGGAGAGTAAAGCCTCCACCCGTTGAGGAAACAGTTTGTTGGTTGAAAACTCTCGAACCCAATGTATCAGAAGAACGTCTGGAAAGTATTTTACGTTTGAATGGACTTGCTCCGGGTAAAGCTTTAACCGAGGTTAGGCTTTTTGAGAGTGAGGGTGAGACACTCGAGCAAGATATTCATCAACTTATTTTTTCTACCCGGGTGTTGGATATCTTGGCAGCGGCTGAAGATTTGTTGAGAAAGCATAGAGTATCGGCTTATGACCTCGTTAACAGAATTGAAGTAGTATTGAATCAATACTACCGTCGTAAGTTTGGACTCGAACAATTTGTTGTAGGAAGTAGAATAGGCATCGATTCAACTATTGGGTTGAATCGATTATTGGAAATTAGAGAAGTTATTAAGCAAGTAAGGTCGTTAACGACCATGGGGCAGATCCCTTTGAATACTCAATTGATTGGGGAATCCATTGCATTTGCTGACCCTCTAACAAGGAGTGAAGTATTGTAATGGCAGGACTGAATGTAGTAGGAGTGCAATTTAGGCGCTCAGGTAAAATATACGATTTTGATGGCAAAGATTTTCTGCTTAATGTGGGTGATCAGGTGGTGGTTGATACCGAAAGGGGGCCAAGCCTAGCTGAAGTCATGAAAATTTCTTGGCTGTATAATAAGGATCAGCAACTTAAGTCTGTTATGCGAGTGGCGAGTGTTAAAGACCTAGATAAAATAGGGCGGTTGACTCAGGAAAAGGCTGATGCTGTTGCTAGAGAGAAAATACGTGGCTTAGAACTCGATATGAGAGTGATCTCCGTAGAAATTCAATTAGGCGGTAATAAAGTTATTGTCTATTTTTCTGCTCCTGGTCGGGTCGACTTTCGCGAATTAGTAAAGGAACTTGCTACTGGTTTAAAAACCAGGGTAGAGTTGAAGCAGGTTGGCGCTAGAGATGAAGCGAAACTGACTGGTGGCATGGGTATCTGCGGCAGAGAGTTTTGCTGTTCAAGCTTTTTGCGTGAGTTTGTTCCTGTCTCAATTAAAATGGCTAAGAATCAAAACCTTGCATTGAACCCCAATAAAGTATCTGGTGGATGTGGTCGATTATTATGTTGTTTGACTTATGAGAACTCTACTTACTCTGATTTAAGAAAATTGTTACCTCCCAAAGGAACCCGGGTAAAGCTCGAGGATGATAGTTTAGGTGATGTGCTGAAGGGCGATGTATTAAATCAATCTGTGCTCATTGAATTGGATTCCGGTGAACAAATTACTAAACCACTATCTGAGGTTGAAGAAATAGATAGTTCTGTGCAAGTACCTGAGGACGATTGGGGGGATGATCTTGACCTGGATAGCTTGATGGATAGTCCGAAAGATTCCGGTGGTGGGAGTCCGAATCGGGATTCTTCTACAGGTACGAATCAAAAGGGAGTAGGATCGAAGAAGGGGCAAAATAGGCAAAATTCTGATCGGTCTGCTACCAAAGGTCGCAAACAAAGGCCAAATAATGAATCATCAGATAGGCGGCAAAAATCTGGTGGTCAGCAAAAATCTGGTGGTCAGCAAAAATCTGGTGGTCAGCAAAAATCTGGTGGTCAGCAAAAATCTG
>PBRN01000169.1:10872-13692 GCA_002725955.1 Pseudobdellovibrionaceae bacterium | reverse complement strand
ATGCGCAAGTACATGATGACACCAAGTATAGTCAATAGACTGGGGGTATAAACCCCCTTAAAGGTGCCTAAACCGATTGTCGGCTGGGATAATTTATGGTTCATAAGGTGGGTTCCCATCAAATTTATTTCTGCTGTAAGAATATCATGTTAACGTTGTTGTAAGAGACTATTTTCTAGGCAACAGAGTTGTATTCGACAATAAGACTTAAAGATGGATAAGACATGGTTTCTATACCTGAAAAGTGGCAGCGTTTTGGAACATCAATTTTTTCAGAAATCTCACAGTCATCATCAAAATTTGGNGCTATTAATCTTGCTCAAGGTTTTCCTGATTTTGATGGNCCTGAGACAATCAAANACCAAGCCATCAAGGCTATTCANNATGGACCNAATCAATATGCCCCTAGTACAGGNTTACCTAAACTCAGAAATGTTATTAGTAAACANCAGGAACTAAGAACAGGTCAGCAGTGGTGCCCCGAATCAGAAACAACTGTTTTTTCNGGTGCAACNGAAGCTCTATATTGCTCTATAAGTAGTCTATTTAGTGAAGGTGATGAAATTATCGTCTTTGAACCATTTTATGAATCATATCAACCCAACATCTGGGCGATTGGGGCAAAAATGATATCAATCCCCTTAAAACAACCCGATTGGNCGCTCGACAAAGAGAGAATCCTCGANAAGATCACGCCAAGAACAAAAGGNATGATCCTCAATACCCCCCATAATCCAACAGGTAAAGTTTTTACTGAGGATGAAACAAATTGGCTCGCATCTATTGCTGTCTCAAAAGATTTGNTCGTCATTACNGATGAAGTCTACGAGTACCTCACCTACGATCATAAACATATCAGNATTGCGACCCTCGATGGCATGGCNGAAAGAACCGTTACCATTTCTTCTACTGCGAAAACATTTAGCTTCACNGGTTGGAAAATAGGCTATAGCTTTGCTCCCCCTTTANTNACAAATGCNATTAGAGCATGNCATCAGCATACTGTATTCTGCTCAGCAACACCTCTTCAAAGCGGNATGATACCGGCATTCNANNTGCCATCAANNTACTTTGAAGANTTGAGAAGTACCTATCGAGAAAANAAAGATAGGCTGATTGAAATACTGCAAAATTGTGGATTCAATTGTTTTGCACCGGAAGGNACATATTTTCTTTTAGCNGATTATAGTCAGCACTCTGANCNTGANGATATTCACTTTACTCAAGAATTAATNGAGAATGCAGGAGTTGCAACNATTCCNATTTCAGGNTTCTATAGTAANCGCCAGCAAGCNGAANAAGAGCTCAGACTTGTACGATTTGGTTTTTGTAAAGACATACAGACNATTGAAGAGGCNGGAAAACGGCTACATAAATGGGTTAAAGGNNCTAAAANCTAAANNAANNNCATTNNNANCAAGCTGNATCTAANNTAGTGGNCANATCAGANCCANCTTTGAATNCGGCTAGACTTTTTCAATTGCTAGCAGNCGCCGTTTCTTGCTCCNGTTCTTCGTTGCGATGGATCAATAAGTCCGTGATCAATAATATAACGCCTGCGTTAATAGCCATGTCGGCTACATTAAAAATTGCGAAATCATGACGCCACAAATACAGCTTCCAATCGACATCAATAAAATCAATAACATAACCNANACGAAAACGATCAATAAAATTTCCNACCGCTCCCGCNAGAATTAAAACTAAGCCATATCGTGTCATATGGTGATGCAAAGGNGTCCCTCTCAAGTAAAATGCGATCATAATAATCGCAACAACGGTCACTCCATAGAAAAAAGGGACTCTAAAAGAATCAGACATATCGGACAGCATACTGAAAGCAGCNCCCCAATTTCGAGAGTATTGAAATTTCANGCCTCCGTACCATGCCGANCTATCGGGATTATAATCCATAGTGCCTATTGAGCCNATCCAGTGACGCCCCCCTCGGTAGGCCCTNGTATTTTCNGCATCTTCCCACGCTAACAAAGTTTCATGCGCATGAATCTTGCTNACCTGATCAAGCCCTACTACGCAAATAAAAGTAGAAACCAAACAAAGAGTAAGAAGTATNCCTTTGGTACCCTTAAAGAAAGAAAATGAGGTGCTCATATTATCCCTATNTCCGTTTGAAACCTAAAAATTTAAAACTTTGGATCTTTATANCAGATGATCAAATTGNATCATCNTTGGAAATATANAAANTNTTATTGCTCCGAAAAAAAACCCTAAAAATATTTTCACTTACTTTCATTAAATATCAAGTAATCATTATAAAAAATCTATTTTTCAAAAAAACTCATAATCNNGGCAAAATGTGCCGAGCACTCCTGTTAAGAGTGGGGACACGNCATCTNCCCANGAGAAATAGAGGAGAGANATATGACATACATNAGATTATTAAGAGTGCTATTGGTGATTACTTTAGCGCCATTGATGCTTCAATGTGCGACAAATCANGGCNTTAANTCCACCAAAGCAAAAACAAAGAAACAGATNCCAAAAAAAGCAGAAACTTTTGAAGTTGCAGACTTTTCTATNCACGGACCAGAAGACTCNATCAGTGAAATCAACAAAGAAGGAGAAAAAACNAGGTATTCTAGGGCNTTTGAGTCTCAAATAGAGTAATCACCAAGCCTGATTTTACGCCGATAAATGCCGTAAAATCAGGNTNTCACNNGAGAACT
This sequence comes from Pseudobdellovibrionaceae bacterium, assembly GCA_002725955.1. Classification (GTDB taxonomy): domain Bacteria; phylum Bdellovibrionota_B; class Oligoflexia; order Oligoflexales; family Oligoflexaceae. Next base: position 11,005 of record PBRN01000169.1, on the reverse strand, counting down.
ATGTCAATCGAGCAAAGAATATNGCTGAAGAATTCGTTATNNGTAATCAAGAAANTTCANCAANTAGTGAACGCCAACCNANCACNCTTTGCCTNACCAATATGGANTAAATGATAGATANGNNATGANNCNA
>PBRN01000169.1:0-10867 GCA_002725955.1 Pseudobdellovibrionaceae bacterium | reverse complement strand
AGGTGCCNCAATNNAACCCCNCACCCCTCANCCNANACNNNNTCACTATGANCACNAATCNCATCTTTCCTTCATNTGATNGGATAGNATNAACTGATCGATATCCGCTCATAAACTTGCTTCCCATTGGTTTCATTTTATCTATTGAAACAGTATGATANTCGACGGGAAGGAAAAAAGCAGACTGCGAGTTCATTGCCCAAATACTNAATAAAGTATTTAAACGACACTCTTTCAGTCCAATGACATTTAACAGTAAANTGTGAGNAAAAAGATTGNCGCAGCTTATTATAGCAACAACTGATTTTANTTTAATGATATCNATTGAAAAAAGAGACCGAAAAANTTCATAAATTAATAAACTAGATCCAAGGGTTTTGACTTGCTAAAAAAAAATCAAAAAAAATTTAGCCTAAATACNAGCGACTCTGTTAGTTCCTGGANTTATCGTTTAATAATCATAATTGGATTAATTAGNTTNAACGCTAGAGCTGAAAAGCTTGAAGTNGATANANCGATAGANCNNCNACCTTCTGAAACCGANCACAACCTGATCCCGTCAAAGCCACTGCACCAAAATCACACNAACAGGCTAAAGTTAGTAGAATATTTCACNGCCAANACCCTAGATCCCAGTGAAATTAAACTCGGNTTNAATCTGGAAACATCCCTTCGCGAATANACAATGATAAGCACGGATCTGTTNGCNACGCTCTTAGGCACCCCAACAATATATGTTAAATGGCAAGTCTGGAGAAATANNAAGCATATGTTTGCTATCGGNGCTCGGGCCTCCTACACCAATAAGAACCTATTATTATGGGGTTCGATGGGAGACTATTTTGAGCAGCTGGATGCAAATATGATCCAGCCTTCAATCGTTTGGTCTAATAAGGTTTCCCCCCGGTTAAACATCCATAGCTTTTGGGCCGTAGGCCAAGGAGCCACCAGTGCCGTTTTATCGGAAAAAGGTAAGAAAGAAATGTGGGAACACAAACACCCCGGCTTTGCGTATGAAGGAAGAAACCGCGAAGATTCCAGCACGAGCGATGACGACTCGGAAGACGATGACAATTCAGATAAAAATCAGGAAGGTTCAATAGCTGGGGAAAGCATGTATGCCCAGCGCTCACTCCAGCTGCAATCTATGCTAGGACTAGTATCAAACACATTTCAGATAACTGGAGAATATCAAAGAGATAATAGTAAGAAAATCTTAATTACAAGCCGTATCGACTCAGCGCGATTAGAAAAACTAACTTCGGAAGGAGCAAGACTTACAGCATCTCAGCAATGGGTTTGGAACCATTTTCAGTTTCGCATGGGCATAGGAATCCAGTACCAGCTTGTGTCTGGACAAGACCTAGATGGAGAAGTCATCCAAACAACTCAAATGTTTCCAGTTCCCGATATGGATTTTTACTGGAGGTTTTAGCCCCTTAGAAACTATACCACCTTCCCTATAACCACACCGTCAGATTATCCTTGCATACCTGCCAAATTAAGGCTATGTCACACTGCTAACATAAAAGGATACTTAGATGACACTTTCATCCAAACAGAAAAAAAACCTCAAAGGGCTAGCGCATAATTTAAAGCCTGTAGCATCCTCTGGGCAATCTGGGGTTTCTACCCCTGTTATCAAAGAGATAAAACGAGGCCTTGAAGACCATGAGCTCATCAAAGTCAAAGTAGTCTATGATGACCGTGAAGACCTTAATGAAAAAATAGAGCAGATTCTGTCTAGAACAAAATCTCAGTTGATCCAAAATATGGGATCGATAGTGACTCTATTTAAGGCAAGCTCCAATCCCGAAAAAACGGACAAAATTACACCATAAAATAAAGTTGACTCTGTTTTCATTGAGTCACATTAAATAGCAAAGCGCCTCCAGGAAGCTACTTTCCTCGAGGCTACGCATTCCTCTACAACTTCCTACTCATTGACCTCATCAAAAACTTAAGCTATCAAACGAAAAATTTTGTTTGGGGGTAAATAAATGGAAGTGCAATCTAAGACAGCAAAAATCCTACTTCTGGGAAGTGGTGAATTAGGCAAAGAAGTNGCCTTAGAATTAATGCGNNTGGGAGCGGAGGTTGTGGCATGCGATTCTTATGAAAATGCCCCCGCTATGCAAGTNGCCCATAANTCNAGAGTTTTCTCNATGCTGGACCCAATTGCACTTAGAACGGCAGTAAAAGAAGAAAANCCNGACTTAATTGTTCCGGAAATCGAATCTATCGCCACATCNGAACTGCTTGCGCTCGAAGAAACAGGTTACAAAGTCATACCTACAGCCCANGCAGCCAACTATACCATGAACAGAGAATGGATCAGAAAACTNGCTGCAGAAAAGTTAGAAATACCNACNGCTAAATATAAATTTGCCGACACCTTCGAAGANCTATGCCNATCAGCCGCNGANATGGGCTATCCATGCGTNATCAAACCAATCATGAGCTCNAGCGGCAAAGGCCAATCNGTAGCGCACTCGGAATCAGACCTNANAGGGTGCTGGGAAGAATCTCAAACTGGCGGCAGAACTGGGAAAGGCCGCATTATCGTTGAAGAGTTCATCGACTTCGCNAGTGAAATTACTTTATTNACNGTCAGGAGTAAGCAGGGAACTCAATTTTGCGACCCTATAGGTCATNGNCAAGAGGGNGGCGACTACGTCGAAAGCTGGCAGCCACATCAAATGCCAAGACAACAGATATCTGCAGCTCAGCGCATNGCNTTAAANATGACTGANCATCTGGGTGGATANGGAGTCTTTGGGGTAGAGCTATTTCTATTAAAAGATGGACAGGTAATTTTCAGTGAGGTCAGCCCAAGGCCTCATGACACTGGAATGGTGACTATGGCAACCCAAAAACTAAGCCAATTTGCTTTGCATGCCCGAGCTATATTAGGCTATCCCATTCCCTGCATTACCAGATATGAAGCCGGAGCAAGCGTTGCANTCAAAAATGGCGATAAGCGCATTGAAGTTCCNAAGTATAAAGGTATGGACGAAGCTTTCAAAACACCTGGCATCGATCTGCGCATATTCGGCAAACCAGTTGCAACTCCNTTNAGACGNATGGGGGTGATTTTAGCATCAAGTGACAATGTCGAAGAAGCNCTTGAAAAAGGTAAGGCAGCNCACTCACAAATCNGCATCGTTTNATGATGCTGATTTTGGGCCGCTTGTTTCCCAAACCAAAAAAGCATCTATATCTTTTCGAAATTGAGCAAAAATTAAAGCCAGTACTGTAACATCATCAAAAAAGCCGCCGATTAAAATATCAGGCACCAAATCTATAGGATTTAAAAAATAGACTATACCAGCCATGATAGACAATAAAGAANCCCATGGNACCTCTGTATAGTCTCCGTGAATATATGCTTTAACCATCCGGATACAAGACTTCAAGTCAACTTTAATTTTGGATAANCGCTCTGCTTGATTCTCCAACAAAACCTGAGAACGCTCCAAAACATCCTGAGCCTTTTGCCCATTNTTTAGCAATTCGCCNGCTTGTTCCAAAAATTTTTTGGGAACTTTCATAAGCTCATAACTCCATTGTTGATGCGATCACGCTTTTTATCATAACATCCNCCGATAGATTGNAGGGGAAGAAANATGTCAGATAAACCAGTATACTCTACTAGCGGCAAACATAAACAAGAGACCACGACAGAAAATCAAATTCATCCNGGCCCCTGCAAAATGCGTTTGGAAAAAAAAGGNNGAGGCGGAAAAACTGTCACGGTACTATTCCAACTTCCATGGACACCATCAGAAGCCAAGCAATGGCAAAAGAAAATCCAATCAGCCCTTAGTTGCGGAGCAACCTTTAAAAATAATCAAATAGAACTCCGTGGCGACCTTAAAGATCAAGTAGGTGCTTTTTTTGAGAAACATAATATTAAGGTTATAAAAGCTGGNGGATAAACGGCACTAGCGNCAAAATGTTATACTACTTTCATTTACGCTCATATAGACATTACTTAATCCATGTGTTAACCATTAACAGAATATCGCCGGGGGTGCCTTTACGGCTGAGAAGCAGTAAACGTCTGGAGAGACTCTAATTATAACTGTTAGAGAATCCGTTTACCGTTAACCCCACGAACCTGTTTGGTTAGGACCAGCGTAGGGAGTGTGATGTCGAGCTGAGCATGGATTTAGAATCCTCGCCTTAGTTTATTAACTCAAAGCATAGCATGCTTTATCCTTCACACAACTGCTCTAACCCTTTCCCTTCAGGTACCCCAAATCGAACTAAATCATTCTAATAATTAGANGATNATGATCGATACACCGGAAACGTATCTAGAGGAAGNAGNAATGAGTGAATGCAATGGCGGCCCTGTNCACACAGACAAAATGGAAAGTGTNAAACCATTTCCCGCATCAAAGAAAATCTATGTCGATGGGAAAATNTATCCNGATATCCGCATACCAATGAGAGAAATATCTTTATCGGCTAAGAACCCNGANGGGAGCTCTGANACTTTAGCTATCTANGATACATCAGGACCCTACTCTGACCCNAATATCAAAACTGATGTCCGCAAAGGNTTAAAACCTCTGCGNCTATCATGGATCAAAGATCGNCAAGACACGATGGAAGCAGAAAAGGCTGTCGATCTAAGGTTATTTTCTCATACACCAAGACANGCCAAGCCAGACAAATGNGTNACTCAGCTNTACTATGCNCGCAAAGGTATTATAACTCCAGAAATGGAATTTGTTGCTATCCGTGAAAATCAAGACAGAGCGCGACTGNCTAANTTTCAACANGAAAAATTAGAAGAGCGTGAAAAACGACTTCAGGGTAATTCCTTTGGAGCTTCACTACCTAANGAGATNACTCCAGAGTTTGTNNGGGATGAAATAGCNCGCGGCCGNGCCATNATNCCAAATAATATTAATCATCCNGAATCTGANCCTATGATCATAGGACGNAANTTTCTGGTAAAGATTAATTCTAATATNGGCAACTCTGCNATTAGCTCAGGAATCGAAGAAGAAGTAAATAAANTGGTNTGGTCCTCNCATTGGGGAGCTGATACACTTATGGATCTCTCNACAGGNAAGAANATCAAAGAAACAAGAGAGTGGATCATACGAAACTCNCCAATCCCAGTNGGGACAGTACCACTCTACGAAGCTTTTGAAGCCGTCGGTGGCGATATCAAAAAGCTAAACTGGGAAATCTTTCGCGAAACNATCATCAATCAGGCAAAACAAGGNGTTGACTACTTNACTATTCANGCNGGNGTACTAAAAGANTACGCACAACTTGCCAAAGATCGNGTAACAGGGATTGTCTCNCGNGGNGGCTCTATTATGGCTCAATGGTGTGTNACCCACAATCAAGAAAGCTTTCTATACACCCATTTTGAAGANCTCTGCAAACTATTGGCAGAATACGATGTTTGCTTTTCACTAGGAGACGGTCTCAGACCTGGTTCTATTGCCGATGCAAATGATGCNGCNCAGTTCGCTGAACTCAAAACCTTNGGTGAATTAACACGAATAGCATGGGAATATAATGTTCAAGTNATGATCGAAGGCCCNGGACACGTGCCGATGCATATGATTAAAGAGAATATGGATCTACAACTAGATCAATGTCATGAAGCNCCNTTCTATACNTTAGGCCCATTAACNACAGANATAGCTCCAGGATATGATCATTTTACCTCTGGAATCGGNGCNGCGATGATCGGCTGGTACGGAACNGCAATGCTTTGCTATGTAACNCCAAAGGAACATCTNGGTCTTCCTAATTTGCAAGATGTTAANGAAGGACTAATCACTTACAAAATCGCAGCACATGCAGCAGANCTCGCNAAAGGACACCCGTCAGCAAGAGACCGNGATGATGCATTGTCAAGAGCTAGATATTCTTTCCGNTGGGAAGATCAATTCAATNTGGCNATTGANCCATTTACAGCAAAAGAATANCACGATGAAGCTTTACCTCAAGCCAGAGCAAAAGGTGCTCATTATTGCTCNATGTGCGGCCCAAAGTTCTGCTCCATGNGAATAAGCCAAGATATAAACAAAATTAATGCGGCTGNCTCTAAGACATGATCAAAAAAGCCTCAATAGCNGGATCTGGNATATCCGGTCTGCTCTTAGCTTGGAAATTAGCTAAAACGGGTTGGCAGGTATCAATCATTGAAGCATCGGGAAAGCCCTGTTGTTCTCTCTCTGCGGGCGGCATGATAACACCGTGGGCTGAATTGGAGTATTGCGAGCCCATCATAAAAGACCTGGGAAAAAACAGCCTGAGTCTATGGCCCGAGTTAGATTTTTCCATCACTGACAGCCGGGCATTCTCTGCCAATGGTAGTTTGATCTTAGCGCATCCCCAAGACAAGAAGATATGGGATGATCTTAGAGGTAAAATTCTATATCGTGACCCCGGCGCACCGATAAAAATATGGGGTACCCAAGAAATAACTCAACATGAACCAGCACTAGAAGCAAGATTTGAAACCGCACTATATATAGAAGAAGAAGGACATTTAGACGTTTTACTATTTATGGCGACATTACGTAGTCAGTTGAAAACAATGGGCTGTGATTTTTCTAAAGGATTGGTCAAAAAAGTTGCTCCTCAAAAAATTTATTTAGAGGAAGGGTCCATAAAAACAGATTTAGCAGTCGATTGTCGCGGCTTAGGACAGTCTAATAAAAAAATCAGAGGAGTCCGCGGTGAAGCTTTGTTAATTCATGCACCAGAAATGACATTAAATAGACCTATACGCATAGCCCACCCCCAATTCCCATTATATATTATCCCTCGAGCAGACAACTATTTTTATATTGGAGCAACCTCTATTGAATCAGAAGATGATTCACCAATATCGGTAAGATCATGCCTAGAGCTACTATCTGCCTGCTGGGCAGTTCATCCTAAATTTGCTGAAGCTCGAATAGTAGATCAAATAACTGGACTAAGGCCAGCAACCGATGACCATACTCCTTTTATTCATGCTGAATCAGGCTACTTAGCAATTGGCGGACTGTATCGCCATGGATACTTATTAGCACCAACACTAGTCGAACTTGCAATGCTTCAAATAAGCGGTCGCCCTATTCCAGATCAATGGGCGTCACTTATCAACCATGACGATGAGAAAAAGTATGATTAAAATCTATGTAAATGGTAATCCGGAACAGATTATCCCACATAAATCAATCCAAGATTTGCTCGACACGATGAACTTCACGAACGAATACATCGCTGTTGCTATCAATAGGATTTGTATTCCCAGAAGCTTATTCTCAAATCGGGTCGTCCAAGAAAACGATCAGATCGAAATTCTATCCCCTATGTCCGGAGGTTAAATGTTTAATATTGGCGGCAAAATAGTAACCAGCCGGATGCTTCTAGGNACCTCAAGATACCCTTCACCGGCTATCTTGCGAGANGCTATACTAGCAAGCAANACAGATATNATCACTGTATCTCTNAGGCGAGAAATCCCCGGTCATACTAAAGGTAGATTTTGGGATATCATTAANGACCTGNATATTAATATCCTNCCAAATACCGCAGGATGCCACTCGGCTGCTGAAGCAATTACGACGGCTCATATGGCTCGTGAATTATTCCAGACCAATTGGGTAAAACTCGANGTCATTGGTGACAATAACACNTTACAGCCGGACCCNTTCGGNACNGTNGANGCAGCNAAGCAACTNTGTAAGGANGGATTTGAAGTATTTCCATATACCACAGANGATCTGGTCGTAGCCGAAAAGCTGGTCGATGCNGGATGTAAGATCATAATGCCATGGGGTTCNCCTATTGGTTCAGGTCAGGGTATCCGCTGNCCAGAAGCNATTAGAGCTATGAGAANCAAGTTTCCAGATATCANTCTGATNCTAGATGCAGGNATCGGGANAACTTCTGATGCAACNCTAGCGATGGAATTGGGATGCGACGCCGTATTACTCAATACTGCTATCGCCAACGCATATGAGCCCGTTCAAGCCGCAAAAGCCTTCTCGCTAGCAACAGAAGCAGGGCGGTTAGGNTATGAATCAGGCCTTATGAAACCCCGTGAAACGGCNGTACCATCTACTCCCAATATCGGTAAACCNTTCTGGCAGGAGCACNTNCAGTGAATAACANATTACCTGTCGTCTGGACTATCGGTGGNTCAGACCCTTGCGGAGGNGCAGGANTACTGGCAGACCTGAAAGTATTTCAATCACTNTCGGTTTGGTCNGGATCNATTATTACNGCTATAACCGCACAAAACACAGAGAAATCATTACGNAGCTTCCCCAATACAGATACTGCTATCAGAGAACAATGGTTAGGTTTAATAGATGATATGCCTCCNGNAGTCATTAAACTCGGNTTACTTGGGAATCCTNNTAGCATCAATACAATAGCTGAACTNATTCAGGATCTCAAAAATCACTCTNANGTTAAAGTTATCTGTGACCCGATTTTAAGCTCATCCAAAGGTCATAGTTTAACCAGTGATAATCTAGCTGCGAGCTATAGAAAAATNTTTCCTCTNATTGACNTGCTAACCCCTAACTTGATAGAAGCCGAGATACTTACCGGCATCGATCATAAGCAAANTCAATCGGAAGAACTTGCGACNGCNCTTATGANTCTNGGAGCTNAAGCAGTAGTNATTAAGGGAGGACATGAACTCAACGAGCACTGGTCATCAGATTTCTTTCTCTCTAAATCAGAAGCCTTTTGGACTCATAGCCCTCGNTTAGAAGGTGAATTCCACGGTACGGGCTGCGTTTTTGCTTCTTCAATATCTGCATGGCTNGCCAAAGGAGANTCTTTAGATGANGCTNTTGTGCTAGGCAGAGCCAATCTTTATCAAAGCTTACAGAACAGTCAATCACCAGGAAAAGGCCGTAAACTCCCAAACCCGAGCTTCAAGCCAGTNTCAACAGAAAGCATGCCAACTGTTACTGATTCACTAGAAATGAGAAAACAAGAGTTCAACTTTCCGCCTATCGATNAAGATCTAGGNNTATACCCTATAGTCAACAGAGCAGAATGGATCAACCGTTTGGCNCCCCTCGGAGTAACCACGATCCAANTGCGCATTAAAGANCTNAAAGGAAAAGATCTNGCGAATGAANTTGCCNCGGGAGTTANACTGGGAAAGGAACTAAACTGTCGCATNATCATTAACGATTATATTGACCTAGCTATAGAGTATGATGCTTGGGGTATACACCTAGGCCAAGAAGACTTAGATGATGCTGATCTCAACAAGATCCGAAACTCCAAACTGCGCNTGGGCATTAGCACGCACTGCTACCGAGAAGCAGCAAGAGCNGCTNCNNTNAGGCCCTCTTACATTGCTTTAGGCCCTATCTTTGAAACAACCTGTAAATCTATGGCTTTTGGCCCCAGAGGGCTTGAAAAGATCAAAGAGTGGCAGAGACTATTTGCCTGNCCAATTGTCGCAATNGGTGGCTTAAAACTGCNGCACAAGCCAGCACTTGAGGCATTAAAAGTAGNNGGGATCGCATTGATTTCAGACATTACCGAGAACGAGAATCCGGAGAAAAGNGCTATGGATTGGCTAACGAAAACTTAATCTGCGGTTTCAGATAAAAAACATAATTCCAATAGGAGAGATCATTAGTTTATGATAGATTCCCGACGCATTCAAAAAACCAATTTAACCCTAAGAAATCATAGGAAATCAATATGACGTCGCCTTTAAAATCATTGATCTCNTCGGGAACCAAATTGTGGCTAGACTCCATTGATCCAGACTTGGTGATCAAGAATCGCGAAATGGGAGCAACTGGTGCTACCTCAAACCCAATCATCGTTGCTGANCTGCTAAAAACCGGTCGCTTTGATGCCGACATTAGAAAACTNTCAAGCCAGCCTGCGGATGAGGCCACTTGGGCAATTACAGACCAGCTAGTTTCTCAAGCCGAAAAAGTTTTCATGCCAGTATGGGAGGAAAGCGCTGGCAATGATGGGTATGTTAGTTTTGAGCTAGATCCACTTTTGGAAGATACCGACGCCCCTGAGCATGAGGAAAGAGTACGCCAATACATCGAGTTAGGAAAAAAGTGGTCTAAGAATCACCCAAACAGAATGATCAAAGTACCTGCGACAAAAGCTGGTATTGCTGCTCTTGAAGATTTGGCCGCCGCCGGCGTAGCTTTGAATGTAACTCTAATATTCTCCGAGCGACAATATACCGAAGCCCGGGATGCCGTATGGAGAGGCGCCCAAAAGCTTGATAATCTCGACCGTTTTAAGTCGGTCTACAGTATATTTGTCTCCAGGCTAGATGTTTATACCGAAAAAAACGTGCCTACACTTGCCCCTGAAAGTCAGGGATGGGTCGGCATCGTCAATGCAAAAAGAATTTGGGCACAAAACAAAGAATTTTGGCAGGAAAAAGACTGTAAGCTTGATCAGGAAATGATCTTTGCTTCAACGGGTACCAAAAAACCCGAAGACCCTAAGTGGAAGTATGTTGCTGCCTTTGCCGGCAGTGATATTGAAACCAACCCTCCTGCTACTAACGATGCAGTCGAAGCTTCAGGTAAAATGTTCGAAAAAGCGATAGACCACATGCCAGATCAGAAAATACTCCATGACATCGACAAGCACGTGGACTTTGAGAAACTTGAAGTTATGCTTATGAGTGAAGGATTAGCTAAGTTTGCGGATCCTCAAAAAGCATTGTTATCCCTAGTCAGAGAAAAAATCGCTGAGTGATCTATGAGTAGCACAACCGGATGTTTGCCATCAGGTTGTGCTGATCAATAATTGTGATATATAAGTATGAGTGATAATGAACCCAAAGTTCTAAAATTCATACACGATTATCATGTTCAAAAGTATT
>PBRN01000168.1 GCA_002725955.1 Pseudobdellovibrionaceae bacterium | reverse complement strand
GCCGACATGGTGATGGTCAAGCCAGGGATGCCATACCTCGATATCATTGCCAAAATAAAAACCGAATTCAAGGCTCCAACTCTCGCCTATCAAGTCAGTGGCGAATATGCCATGCTCAAAGCAGCTAGCAGCAATGGCTGGCTTGACGAAAAGAAATGTGTGCTTGAAGCGCTCATGTGCTTTAAAAGGGCTGGTACAGATGCAATCCTTACTTATTACGCTATCGAAGCCGCCAACTGGCTACGTTCATAGCCACAGGACGTCAAAAGTCAGACTAGTATATTAATGAAAAGGAATATAAATGTCGGTAAGTAACTTCGTCGCCCTACGTTATCTAAAATCCAGTCGAGAAAACCGATACTTTTCCTGGATCACGATCTTATCGGTTTCAGGGATCTCAATCGGAGTTGCCGCATTAATTGTCGTACTTAGCGTCATAAATGGTTTCGAAACAGAGCTAAGAAAGCGTTTCCTACATGCTAACGCCCATATTATGGCATATCGTTACCCCGCAGGTATGGTCTCTCCGCAAAAATGGAGTGACATCATCAAAAAAGATTTTCCCGAATCTGTTCAGGGAATCTCGCCATTTGTTCACTATGAAACAATGCTAAAAAATGGATCAATCATGCATGGAGTTTTGGTTAGAGGCATTTCTCCAAAAGAAAGAGAGAAAGTACAAAGCTTAAAGGAACTCGTCTCGCCATTCCGCGCCGTTAACCAACTGAAAGATGAAGTAAGCGTCTACCGAAAAGATAAATCTCTACCAAAAATTCCTGGGCTCATCGTAGGATCTGGTCTCGCAAAAATAATTGATGCAAAAATAGGCGACACAGTCAACTTAGTAAGCCCAACGGAACAAAAGTATACTGAAATGAAACCATTTAAAATCGCCGGTATTTATAATTCAGGCCTTAAGCACTACGATAACAGGTTAGTGATTATGTCTCTTTCAACGGCTACTAATTTCTTTCAGATGAAAGAGCTAGATACCGGCAGAGATATCGTTACAGGCCTTGAAATCGGCTTACATGATGCGGACCAAAGTGTCGCAATTACCGAAAAAATGCGGGAAAAGTACAATCTAACATTTAGAGAATGGCAGTCATTCAATAAACCCTTATTCGATGCGATGAAGCAAGAACGACAGGTAATAGTACTAATAGTCGCACTAGTGGTGTTAGTTGCTGGCTTCAATATACTGACCACTATATTTGTTTCGGTGAGCCAAAAACAAAAAGATATTTCTATCCTCAAATCATTAGGAGCCTCAAATAATCAAATACTTAAGCTATTTATTAGCCAAGGCGTCTACATAGGTTTAATCGGCTGTATTTTCGGCTGTATTTTAGCATTGGGAATTTCATTACTACTTGAACACTACCAATTTATTGACCTACCTGATCCATATTTTATCAAACATTTACCCGTTAATTATGAATTAAGNGTCTACGGCAGTGTNTCTCTTGCAGCTATAGTAGTTTGCATTGTTGCAGGNATTTACCCTGCCATGGTAGCAGCGCAAGTTCAGCCCAGTGAAGGGTTCCGAGAACCTGACACTATATAAGTCATTATACGCATGGACATTATCCTAAGATACTGTAAATATGGATTAGTCTTGNTCATNGACTCAGAACAGAATAGCCGGACTACANACAAAGATCATGAATGACAACAAATTATTAATCCTAACTATTCTATGATCCAAGCGTTTGAAATGATTTTACAATGTCTTATACTATCGCTAAGATGTAGAGCTTAACAATTTTTCCAGTAAAAAAAGATAGGGATCTNGGCTTGGAAAGCACTGAAGAACCAACAATAAAGAAGAAAAAGATTCCGCCNGGATCTATAAAGCTCCANATGGCTGGTGATCTGCTTCTNGCTAGATGTACTGATANNTCATTATCTCAGCTGTTTCGNCGNTACGAAACATTGCTNGAAACACTAGCTAATATGGACAGNGANGAAAGACTANTAAANTACAAGTTTNTNATTGGCCTNGTANTGACNAGTTTTGCGAAAAAATGCACNGTAGTTGAAGACCGCAAGAAAGTTTTTGATCTAAAAAATGCTATTTTTCTGAACCTNGTAAATAATAAAGANACACGAANAAAAATCGCTTTGCGTTANCTTGTATCNAAAAACTTTCGGGTACTNGATTTCTGTAAGAAATGTAATGAAAAAAACAATGAAGCTAAATTACCAAGNCATCAATGGAAGTTCTGTAAAGANTGTAATGTTGACAGAAAATTCTANAATGTCCTGTCAATCCATCATAAGTTNAATAATGGATCAGCAACATTGTTTTTATCTAATGATNTGATAGAAAAAGTCGAAGGATTAAAGCTAAATAATAAGAGTAAGCTAGACGANTTTAAAGAAGAGGCAAANTTCGAGAAGTATCACTATAACGTGAAGAACCTCGATGTCTTTAATTTAGAAGACGTAAAAAAAGTACANAGNAAGTTAATCAGTATTGNAAAATAAAAAACAGAGCTATGANAAGCACAACTCTGTTTTTAAAATAAAAATTATTTTATGCTGTTATTCCCGAAAGATCCTATTAAAGAATCCNCCAGCAGAACTGACGTCATGATCTGANATCTCNGCTAACTTTTCCAANAANACTCTCTGGTCTTTGTTTAGCTTCTTAGGAACAANGACCTGATACTCAATGTAGAAATCACCGCGNCCCATNCCTCTAAGNCGNGGCACACCTTCACCCGANAAAATCTCTCTATGACCATATTGAGTNCCCGGGAGTACNTCAACATCCTTNTCACCATCTANAGTTTTNACTTTNACNTGNGCACCNAGAGCNGCTTGAGTCATNGAAATAGGNTTACTAACGATAATATCTGCACCATCNCGATGAAANTATTTACTTTCCTNAATTTCCAAGAAGACAAATAAATCACCATTAGAACCCGCACCACCGGGACCTACCTGACCTTCNCCAGTAACTCTTAAACGAACGCCACTATCCACCCCNGGAGGCACCTTTACACTAACTTTTTTCTTCTCATGCGACTTTCCNGAACCTCGACAAGGTCCNCATGGAACNGCAATAACNGAACCTTGCCCCCTNCAGCTAGGACAAACCATCGATACTGAGAAAAAACCNTGATTTCTCCGNACNTGACCATGACCGTGACAATCACCACACTTCTTCTTTTCTGTTCCCGGTTTGGCACCACTGCCATTACANGGGTTACATATTGTTTCACGNTTAAATTCAATNTCTTTNTCNACACCAAATACAGCTTCTTCAAACTCTAAAACTAANTCGTAACGAAGATCTGCACCACGGGCCGACCGTCGNCCTCCCCTGGCNCCACCAGAAAAGCCNAAGAAGTCTTCNAAAATCGATCCAAAGCTAGAAAAAATATCATTAACATCCTGAAANCCAGCTCCGCCNGCCTGACTATTTAAGCCAGCATGNCCATANGTATCNTANATTTGCCTCTTCCGGTCATCAGAGAGAACTTCATATGCCTCTGCNGCTTCCTTAAAACTATTCTCGGCCTGCGGATCGTTTTGATTCCGATCNGGATGAAACTTCAATGCTTGTTTTCTATATGCCTTTTTAAGTTCGGCCGCCGATGCAGCNCGATCTACAGAAAGCACTTCGTAATAATCCCTTTTTTCCATATTTCCTTCCAACTAAGCTCCAAGTATATCTAATGATAACTCAAAAAAATGATTCANCCAAAATACCCAACTATTTTTAGNTTCGATTTATTTAGTAAAGCTATGCTCTCCTGCAGGAAAGCTNCTNCTCTTAACATCGCTCACATATGAATTTAAAGCCTCAGTCACNACAGACTCTATATTAGCATATCGCTTTAAAAACTTAGGGGTAAAGTCATGATCAAACCCNAATAAGTCCTGCAGNACNAGTACTTGACCATCAGTATCTGATCCAGCGCCAATACCAATAGTAGGAATACTTATAGATTCTGTAACTCTAGCAGCCAGCGGAGCAGGAATCAGTTCAAGAATAATCACTGATGCTCCTGCGCGTTCCAACGCTTGAGCATCTTCAATCATCTTTGNCTCTGCCTCAGCNCCNCGCCCCTGGACTTTATAACCACTCATNGANTGGATACTCTGAGGTGTTAGGCCTAAATGACCAAAAACTGGAATACCTGCCTCTGTAATAGCCTTAACCTGAGGCACAATNGCTGCCCCNCCCTCNAACTTAACGGCCTGNGCTCCTCCTTCTTGCACTAGTCGAGCTGCATTTTCCANCCCTTGGCTGACGGAGATCTGATANGACATAAATGGCATATCAGCNCATAGAAATGGTTTNGTTAACACNGCTGAAACACATTTAGTATGATGAATCATATGCTCCATAGTGACTTTAGTTGTATCACTNAGTCCCAACATGACGTTACCAAGACTATCCCCAACCAAAACAATATCAACAGGGCTTTTATCTACCAGTATGGCAAAACTGGAATCATAACAGGTAACCATTGCCAGCTTTTCATTATTTAATTTTTTCTGGGCGATTTTAGCCAAGGTAACATCATTCTTATCACCGTTATACTTACTCATGATTCNNGCTCCTTGCCATTTTGACTGCANTNCTCACTTTTTACTAGATATATCTGCCTGTGACAGAAGCTGCTAAGGTAGAAATCTTTTCAGGAGCACCTTCATAGACTAATTGTCCGCCNTTGGCTGCAGTTTCAGGCCCTATTTCAATTAGCCAATCTGCACTTCTTAATACCCCGATATGATGCTCAACTACAACTACAGTATGACCTTTCGTNGCCAGCTCTTTTAATTGCTCTACCATGCGCCTAACATCTTTATCACTNAGGCCGGTAGTAGGTTCATCCAATAAAATAAATGACTTACTTCCTTTTCGNGCTTCATTTAGCAGGCTTAAAAGTTTCAAGCGCTGAGCTTCTCCTCCCGAAAAAGAAGATGTGCCTTGCCCTAGTGACATGTACCCCAAACCCATATCACANATCTGCTTCAAAACCCTCAGAATTTGAGGTTGATCGTAGAAAGCTTCCTTGGCTTCTGTAATGGTTAATTTAAGAATGTCAAGAAGGCCCCACTCTCGATATTTAACTTTTAGGACGTCATCATTGAACCTTTGACCNTCACACACAGGACAAGTGACCGACATTTCCCCTAGAAAAGAAAGNTCTTCAATCACCGTGCCTAAACCCTTGCAATTCTCGCAACGCCCGCCTTTTACATTGAAACTAAAATGCCCTGGACCTAGCTTTAACCCCCTGGCTATTGGGGTTTGAGCAAAGAGCTTTCTAATATCACCGTAAACCCCTAAGTAAGTAGCTATATTAGATCGAGATGAACGGCTCAAGCTGTATTGGCTTACCAAGACAACTTTATCAAAGCCTCTCATTGCAGCAAAAGGATCCTCGAGTGTTCCAATCAATTCACCANGCATATCTGGCTTTTCTCCTGAAATCATCNGAGTTAATAGAGGATATAAAGTCTGGCGAATTAAAGAAGATTTGCCACTACCGCTAACACCACAAACAGCCACGAAAGCATTTAAAGGTATCTTTACATTCACCGATTGCAGATTATTTGTGCCTGCATTTTTCAACAAAACCCATTCAGTCAGTTTAAAAGTTGAATTGAAATCCCAAAGCAAAGGTGGCAATTCTCTAGGGTGGCCCTNATAAACAATAGAGCCTCCATCTTGNCCAGCGTCCGGACCAACTTCAATTAGNTGATCCGCCCCCTGAATAATATGCTGGTCATGCTCTACGACGACAACCGTATTNCCCTGATCTCGCAGCTCTCTGATGACGCTCAAGAGATGTTCACTGTCTCTGGGATGCAAACCAGCAGTCGGTTCATCTAAACAAAAAAGGGTACCAGTTAAGGCACTACCCAAGCTTCTCGCCATATTGATTCTTTGATATTCTCCACCNGACAAAGTGGGAGCAGCTCGACCAAGACTCAAATAGCCGACACCNACCTTNAGTAAAAAGCGGAGACGAACAAGACCTTCATCAAGNGCTTCAGTGCACCCCATTGATCCTGACATAAATTGAGTGGTGATACNATTTTCANGTGGTANTTCNCNAACTTCTTGCCGTAACTTCAAAAACCAATCNTATAGATCAGCTATAATGAGATTAGAGATCTCTGCTATCGAGCGTCCATCGATCTTACAAGCAAGAGATCGAGGATTAAGCCTATTACCCGAACATGAAACACACACCTTATAAGTTCTAAAACGCGCATTATGAATNCGATAATGCGGCTTGTATTTCTTTTTATCCAACCAGCCAAAGTAACCNAATATNCCTTTAAACTTACCNTTAGCATCCCCTTCCCACAACCACTTCATTTCTTCTTCAGAGTAGTCGCAAAACGGTTTGTCAATATCCANNCCTCGCTTTAAAGCACTGNTTTTGCCATGAGTATACCAAATTACATGCTTACCAAAATTCCAACAGGCTACACCNTGCTGAGAAAAAGATGAGTCNATCTCAGGGAGAATTTTATCTTTATCTAGCTCAGCTACNCGNCCAAAGCCCTGACAAGACCCACAGGCTCCGATNGGATGNTTGTAATTTAAAAGGCCCAAAGAAGGCTCNAGCCAAGCGGTTTTGCAACATGTCAACATNGAATTAAAGTCTAATACGGNCTGATCNCCAATTTTGACCGCCACATGGCCACGGCCNGCTTTAAAAGCCAAATCAAGACCAGCAATCATCCGACTTTTACTTTCGTCTTTNACCTGAATACGATCNACAACAATATATCCAGACCTCAGAGACACCGCAGTAGAATCTGCAATAGACGATACTTCGCCATTAATAAAAGCCCTTGAAAAGCCCTGTATTTGCAGTTGCTCTTTTAGATCTGAAGCTTTCATTTGNCCCCAACCTGACAGTGGGGCCAAAATTAATAACCTGCTACCCATAGCAGTTGCTAACAAAGATTGAGCTACTGAATTTGGATCTTCCCGACTCACNTGNTTACCACATACATTGCAATAAACTTTTGANAGATGTGTAAAAACAACCCTGAGCAGATCAAACATNTCTGTCATAGTGCCAACTGTAGATCGGTTATTCTTAGACCCCTGACTCTGCTTGACNGCAACGGCGGGNGGTAAATTNGTTACATCTTGAACAATTGGTTTAGGAAGAGACTTGAGATACTGCCGAGCAAAACTAGATAAACTTTCCACATAACGTCTATAGGCTTCTCCATATAGAGTATCAAAAACCAATGAGCTCTTGCCTGAGCCGGACACACCGGTGACAACTGTCAGCTGACCCAAGGGNATTTTAACATCTAGATGCTTAAGGTTATGNGTNCCAACCTTCGCTAAATGGATATAGTCTNTGTTANACAATTGCTACTCCAAACNNAACAAACAATATATAATGAAGTCATGGTANAAAATTTCTATGGTTAACAAGGAAATANAGATGNTTTATNAATTAAAGAAAATAACAACGANCGNTTTAATCTTNATCTTTCTGCCTACTTGTCTNATTNTTGGCATCGGATACTTTCATTTCAAAAAACCAGCTGAAGAACTTAAATCCTCNAATAGCCAAAAANCGATACAAACTGTTTTTTACAGCACTATTGGCAGNGACGCAAAACACTCCACTAGAAAATCAANAAATCTATTGAATCGTTATACTCTCGAAGTATNTGCAGAANGTTCTGAAAAAAAAGCACATGAAAAAGTAAAATATTTCAANAAGTTGGGNTTCGACTGTTTCTATACACCGTTAAATATAATGGGCAAAGTGGTATACCGCGTTAGAATTGGGGTTTTTCCNAACCCTAAATCTGCTCAGATCATCGCCAAAAAATTTATCCGNGTNACCGGNTCAACTGCAGAAATTAGAAAGCTCTAGCANCCTACCATAATGGCTTGGATTCTTTCTGCAGCTGGCTTCTTATCGTTTCNAATAGCTTCTCNTCAATCTGNTCNATATCNCCATCGACCTCGACCTGCTGAAGCTCATCAATCGTTTCTGCATCAATAAGCCATCCGCCTTTACGCCAAGAATCATCTAAAATCACCTCATCTTCGGCTAATGGCGGTGCGTTNCGTCGAACATTCCTAATAGCCTTGGGAAAACCTGGATGTTTCAACATAACTTCTTGACGGCCATCTGAAAAGAAAACCACTTTTGGAGTAACTCGCTCAACCCGGAAATTNCGAAAATTACGGAGATACTCCCCTTCTTTAACAAAAAGTGATTTCCGGGANCCTGAATCTTTTAAAACAGCNATATTAGATGAGCCAGAATCATCCGTCGTAATNACACCTACCANAGTNAAACGATCCAGCAGCTCCTTACTAGTCACTCCTTGAGCTACGCCATAGGGTAACAATAGTAACATCAATATCTGAAAATTTAATCTCATTGGCTGAAACCCCATGATAAATGCTGAATAAAGAGCCCAATGTCCATGAGTAACTAACAGATATATTCCAGGTTTGNANAGAAAGGTCAAGAAAGAGGTTNNAACNGCTTGAAAGCTTACTAAAATCAAACAGAGCNTGTGCTAAGGNTTCATAATATGNGTTGCGTCTATTGTNCCATCTAAATCAAAGTCATAAAGCCTTTGAGTAACCTCTTTTTTGGAGTTAAGCACTTCCAGNATATCAATACGACCATCCCTATTCATATCCCAAGTACGATAAACCAATTCTCTGGTATCATCCTTTTTTAANGGAATTAAATAAAAGTTACGCATNTTTGGCAGNGGTGATANCATCAATCTCCACAAACCCGGGTCAGTCTCGGTAATATCTGGTACNGTGCGAAGTAGTTTTGGGGTTGCACAACCTTGCAACAAAANGGATAAGAAGAGAGNATAAAAAAGGCTTATGATCAGCTGATTTTTATATGATGATTTCATAAATNTCCCTTATGACATTATGATAGTAATGATTACCNCTGGGATCTAATCGGTATTTTTTTCAATGACCTGAGTTTCTGTGAACGGCTAAGGAAGTATAAAAGTAATGCATAACCCTAATTTTATAAGAAATTTCTCTATTATCGCACACATAGATCATGGGAANTCCACACTTGCAGATCGGCTAATNGAATNCACNGGATCACTATCAAATAGAGAAATGCAATCTCAGGTTCTTGATAGNATGGATATTGANAGAGAGCGNGGNATCACNATCAAAGCTCAAACAGCCTCGATGAAATATCAAGCTAAGGATGGTAATACATATCTACTAAANCTTATCGACACCCCNGGGCATGTCGATTTTTCGTATGAAGTATCCAGAAGCTTACAGGCATGTGAAGGTGCGTTGCTAGTNGTNGACGCAGCNCAAGGNGTAGAAGCTCAAACTGTCGCAAATGTNCAGCTAGCTATAAACAGCGAACTAGTCGTCATACCAGTCATCAATAAAATCGATTTACCAAGTGCTGACGTCGAAGGCGTGANGGANCAAATTGAAGATGANTTGGCTATTGAGGCTAGTGAGGCNATTCCGGCCAGTGCTAAGGCNAANATAGGTATTGAAGAAATACTAGAAGCCGTAGTTGAAAAAATACCTCCTCCNAAAAGTGANGAAAATGCNCCACTAAGAGGCCTNATTTTNGACAGTTGGTTTGACCCTTATCTTGGCGCTGTATCGCTNCTNAGAGTCGTATCNGGCCAGCTNCGAAAAGGTGANTCAATACAAATGATGTCAACAGGTAAGGATTACGAAGCATTGAAAGTTGCTATGCTTACTCCCAAGACTGTTGATGTTCCCGAGTTGACAGAAGGCATGGTTGGTATTGTATCGGCGTCGATTAANACAGTNGCAGACACTCGAATAGGNGACACCATTACTCATAAGAAGAAGCCGGCAGATAAGCCATTGCCNGGGTTCGAAGAATGNAAACAAATGGTATTTGGAGGTATNTTTCCAATCGATTCCAGCGANTACCAGTTGCTAAAAGACTCCTTGGAAAANTTACAACTNAANGANGCCTCTNTGACNACAGAAGTAGAAAGCTCCTCTGCGCTTGGTTTTGGTTTTAGGGTAGGTTTCTTAGGTCTTTTACATATGGATATTATCCAGGAGAGACTTGAGCGGGAATATAACCTNGATTTAATTTTTACTGCACCAACAGTGATTTATAGGGTCACGACTAAAAAGGGCGATATTCTAGAAATAGAAAATCCNTCAAAACTACCTGATCCNACTCTTATTGAAACCNTTGAAGAACCTTTCGTTACNATCCATGTGCATACGCCGGAGTCCTTTATTGGTGGAATAATGAAAATCCTTACCGANAAAAGAGGTATACAAAAAGATCTAGAATATATAACNCAATCAAAAGTTAAGCTGACCTATGAAATGCCNATGAATGAAATGATTTTTGATTTTCATGACAAATTAAAAAGCTGTACCCGCGGTTATGCATCAATGGACTACGAGCTNCTGGGCTTTGAAGAAGGTGACCTNGTTAAAGTCGATGTTTTAGTTAATGGNGAACCCGTNGACGCTCTAGCCTCTATTGTGCANCGCAATCAAGCCGCATTCCGGGGGCGAGCGCTATGCAAGAAATTNAAAGAATTATTGCCACGACAAATGTTTGCNATAGCTATTCAGGCGGCAATAGGCAGTAAAATCGTAGCCAGAGAAAGCTTGTCAGCAATGCGNAAGGATGTAACAGCTAAATGTTATGGCGGTGATATTTCAAGAAANCGAAAGCTTTTAGAAAAACAAAAAGCNGGGAAAAAACGCATGAAATCAGTGGGCAACGTAGATATCCCTCAAACAGCATTCTTAGCNATTCTTAAATTAGATGACTAGAAAATCTAATCNGGTAAAAGGCGATNGAANTAGCNCNCCTAAAAGACTCAAGANCTATNCTATCTGTGATTTTACCGATCACAGATGCTACTNCCCNCAATAAAAAAGATACCTNTAAGGCATGATTAATAGCACCTTATTGCACCCGGTATTATTTACCCTCTGAAAAGTTTCCGACCTAGGCAATAATATAAACAAATCAAACATGAGACTGAGGTTTAAATGCAATTCCTTAAAGTATGCTTATTCTTATATTTATTCGCTTTACATGGTGAAAGCTTAAATGCAGGACTGATCAAAACCCCTAGCGGNCTCCGACTATCTGTNGAATTTTGGGAAAGNATTTTTGAAAAGTATAGTCACAAACAATGTGTATTTCACGATAGTAAATATGTAAATGTTATTTTTCAGGTNAAGAAAATATCCTCNGGTAGAAAGAGTAAGTATTTAATTANTCGGTCTAAGTCTAATATTCGTAAAGCNCTNGGAANATTCAGCCGCGGATCTCGNCCCAAAAATAGATTTGAGAAAAGAATATATGCTGCAGTTCCGAAAANTCTACGCAGTAAAAANTATTGGCGCAGAGCACAAAAAAGAATTCGNTGTCAGAGNGGTATAAAAGAATCATTTAAATTAAGCTTGGCAAGATCCTCCCGTCATCTNCCNTTCATTAAAAGAGAACTACGTAAAAAGCATATNCCNNTTGACCTCGCTTATCTACCACATCTGGAAAGTGGCTTTAATCACAGAGCNCACTCTAAAGCTGGAGCTCGTGGTCTNTGGCAACTTATGCCGGGNACAGCACGTGGATACATGAACGTATCTCGCTACAGGGATGACCGATTAAATACCAACATATCAACCAAGTTTGCTGTNCGCATTCTAAAGAACAANTATAAAAAAACAAANTCATGGCCACTTGCCATTACCGGCTACAACTATGGAATCAACGGTGTGGTTAAGGCGATTAAGAAGTATCGAACTAATGACTATATGGTCATCAGGAATCGACACAAAACAAGAATTTTTGGTTTCGCAGCAAAGAATTTCTTTCCNTCTTTTCTTGCAGTAAGAAATTTAGCGCTCAAGCAAAAATTACTNAGNAAAAAGAAAAAGAAGGTAAAGATGTTTTAAGGCTGTAAACATCAACACCTGATGGATAATAAAAAAAGCCCCGTTAGCGAAGCTAACGGGGCTTTTATATTTTATAAGGCTGCATCGTGCTCCTCTCCCA
>PBRN01000167.1 GCA_002725955.1 Pseudobdellovibrionaceae bacterium | reverse complement strand
CGGCTTACGATATAATCGAAATCTCCAGAGATGTGAAAAGATATCATTTATCGACAGAATCTTATTTAAAATAGCAGATAAGATTGTTTTTTCTAAAGTAAAAGAAAAGCTTGGTCTCCAAAATCAAAGGTGCTTAGTCGTAACAGGAGCTTCTTGTCGTCTTGATATTTTAGAATATTTCTTGAGTTTGAATATCGTGCTTAAAGAAACCTACGGTTTGAGCGAAGTTACTGGTCCCGCAACCTATTCTACTAACGATCATATGCAGACGGGTATTGCTGGTTGGTTTCCTGATATGATGCCTATTCAAGTTGCTTTGGATGGAGAGGTTTTGATTAAAGGAAGACACGTATTTAAAGGTTATTATAAAGATGAATCTGCCACTAATGCTTGTATGATGAGTGATGGCTGGTTCCGTACTGGCGATTTAGGAGAAATTACAGATGATGGCTTAGTTAAGATTACTGGTAGGAAGAAAGAAGTTATCATTACTAGCGGTGGAATGAATGTGACTCCTTTAAAAATTGAGGATGAATTTGGTAAGATCCGTTGTCTTGCATATACATTGATCTTTGGAGAAGGAAGGAAATTTCTAACTGCGCTTTTTATTCTGAATGAAGAAACATTATCGGAAGAAATGGCTAAAATAGGCATAGAGTATAAAAATCTAGAGCAGCTTCTATCTAACCAGGTATTCCTTGATTTTTTTGAAAGTAAAGTCGAAGAGGTGAACTCCCATCTAAATCAGGTACAAAAAATTAAGAAGTATCGGATTCATGATGGATTTTTCTCAGTGGAAAATGAAGCACTGACTCCGACTATGAAACTCAAAAAAATCAAGTTGCTGAAACAATACCAAAACGTAGTCGAGGAACTGTATAAAGCAAGTTAACTTTATGCAAATCAAATCTTTAAGGGCTCCGTAAGGAGCCTTTTTTGTTGTTTGATATTGCTTTCTGACATAAGATTTTATTATAGGATATAGATACCTCTAGTCATGTCAGTCCAAGAAAAAACTATTTATTACAGGAGGGGACATGGGTCTAAAGAATGGTTTATTTGATCGTTCAGTAGGTGCAGGAAAAGTGATTGGTAGACTTTCACATGGCTATGTAAACTCACAAGTAAATAATATTCTTGGACGAGCCTATCCAGAGCGCGATGCGATTGTGAAAGGTATCGTCAATGAGCTCGGCGAGTATAAAGGCTTACTGCTAAAGATTGGTCAAGTTGCAAGTTATATGGACTTTTCTCTTTCTGACCGGACTTGCTCGATATTAGCAGATCTGCAGGATAGAGTAAAACCACTGCATTTCAAGGATATCAATAAAGTTGTCAATTCTGAATTTGGTGCTGCAACAGATGACCTGTTTTTTGACTTTGAAGAGAAACCGTTTGCTGCTGCAAGTGTTGGTCAAGTTCATCGAGCTATAACTAAGCTCGGTGACGAAGTGGCTGTTAAAGTTCAGTATCCGAAGATAGGAAAAGCTATTAAGAATGATCTGGCAACAGTGAGGTTGGCTCAGACAGTGCTAAAACCTTTTATCAAAGGTATTGGTTTGAATGAGGTGGTTGATGAAGCTCGCTATTTATTGATGAACGAGTGTGACTATTGCTTCGAGGCTGATCAGCAGACAAAGTTACGCCGTATATTTATGACCGATCCTGAGGTTGAAATTCCCAAAGTCTATCGGCACTTATCGGGTTCTAAGGTCATGACATCGGAGTACTTTTCAGGGCAAAGGTTCGGTGAATTTAAGCATAGTGCTAGCCAAGCTAGCAAAGATCATGCTGGCCAAGTGATTGCTAAAGTTCTATTAAAATCGTCCCTAAAACATGGAATTTTTAATGGAGATCCTCATCCTGGAAATTATTTATTTGGAGAGGATAAAATTTGTTTTCTTGATTTTGGTCATGTGAAGGTTTGGGGTGCAGATGAGCTAGAAAAACTTAAAATGCTTTGGAAAGCCAGCTTTGATCGTGATCAGATAAAGTGGCGGCGTGCTTTTTTAGAATTGCATCGAACAATAAAATCTTCGCTATACGATGAGAGTTACTTCTATCACTTGTACGTAGATGGATTACTCAAACCATATATTGAGCCTGATTTTAAGTTCACGAGAAACTTTATTTTAAAATATTCACAGTCTGTTTTAAAAGCTCCTCTAACCTCTTTTGCTGTTCCTGATCCTGCCATTATTGTCTGGATGCGTCAGATCCTTGGTTTAAACGCTGTCTTGGGTCAACTTGAAGCAAAAGGTTCTTTTAGAGCAATAGCAGAGAAGTGGATCTAAATGGTTCTATTTACGTGCAAGTCATTTGAACCTCGTTTATCTGTGATGGAATTACTACGATTTTAGTTGCTAGTTCAAAATTAACATCAATTTGAGCGAAATAATGTAGTATGATCATTTTTCAGTATTTTGTTTGCTAATACTATATTTAGCTATGAGTTTTTTAATCTTTTCCTTGATAACAAGTATCAAAAATTTCTCATAAAATTTAAAACAATTTAGGTTGTTTATGGGTTCAGGTCTCCATCTTCATCTAAATCATTTCAGTTTAGTAATGAAGACATCGTTTTGCTAACCGATCTCTCATAGTGGATTTTGAAAAGGTGTTAATAATGTCTAAAATACTCATAGTTGATGATTCTATGACATCAAGAATGGATCTGAGAAAAGTACTAGAAGAAGATGGTAATTATCAGGTCATTGAGGCTGTTGATGGTGAAGATGCTATTAACGTATATAAAGACAATCTGGACGTTAACTTAGTAATTTGTGACTTCCATATGCCTAAGCTAGATGGTTTAGGTGCCATTTCGGGCATTTTTGCCGAAGCACCAGATGGTAGAGTTCCTAGTTTATTGTTAACTACGGAGTCCTCTTCGCAATTAAGACAGCAAGGACGTGAAATTGGTGTGATGGGTTGGATCCTGAAGCCATTCGAAAAGAAAGCTCTATTAGTTGCTATAAAAATGATACTTGATAAAGAGGCTAGTAAAAGCTCTGCTTAGGAAATGTATATGGGTCAACCTGAGCTCCAGTTAAGTGATGAGGAAATCGGTTTCTATCGAGATACCTTTCTTTTTGCCCAAGAAGCATCGAAAACCAGCTTTGAACAATTTCTACGCAGTGAATATGATGTCCAAGTTCAGGAAATACCTGATGGCGATAGAGTTAATTTTGACCATTGGCTATGTTCGATGGCCGTCGATTTAGGCTGGTCAAATATAGGTCTGAAGCTGCATTATCAATCTAAGTTTGCAAGAAAAATTGGTGTGCAAAGATTGGGTATGCCGTCGAAATTGATCCCTGAAAAATTACTTAGAGACTTGATTCAGGAATATCTGAATCTTTGTATGGGAAAAATTAAGTCTAGATTTGGCTCCGATTCTATGATGGTTTCGTTGCCCATTAGTCAACCTACAGGTGATCAGCAGGATCCCCGGCAAGATGTGATCGATAGAAACTCGGATAGCTGGAAAGTTGTATGGCCAGAGGGACATTTCTATCTTTCATGTCAAATTCATTTAGTTACAACTATAGAAAATGCTCAGAAAATTCAGAAGGATGTTGAGATTAACTTAGATTCAATGGAAATGTTTACATGATAAATGTTAATAAAGCGGAATTTATTCCTTATCACAACGCTCTCGTCATGGAAGAATCCACAGATAGTATTATTTCTTTTGACTTCGAATTTAAGATTACTGCATGGAACCCTGTGGCAAAAGAATGCTTTGGTTATGATTTTACCGAAGTGAAAGGGAAAAATATTCTTGATGTTTTGAGTGTGGAAGATCAGATATCACAGGATCGAGAATTCTTTGCTATGCTAATTAGAGGAAATAAAGGTAGGCAGGAAAATACTCTAAGAAAAAATCATGAAGGTAGATGGTCTCCATATATTACTATTGGTTTCCCCTTGTTTTGCAGTAAAGGTAAGGTGATTGGCGGTACTCTAATTTTTAGAGATTGTAGTGAAGAAACCTACTTAGCTCAGCTTCTTGAGAGAATGGAAGATGTTGGTAAAATTGTAGGTTGGCAATATGTTGTTTCAGATCAATCTGTTGATTTCACCGAAGGAGCTACGGCTATTATTGATTCTGAAATAAAAGGGTGGCATTCGATGTGGGATTTTTCCCAATTTTTATCGGCGAAGTTTCGCGCAAATTTTGATGATATGATAAATCATAGTCTTAAAACAGGTAAGAGTCGAAGTATCGACGTTACCAGTAAGAATGACGAGAAAAGATGGTTTCGTATCAGCTGGAAAACGGAATCTGTTGCGAATACAGTAGTTAGAATCTACGGGATTGTTCGAGATATTTCTGAGGAAAAAAATACTGAGAAAACAATTGCTAAACAAGAGCTGGAATTGGTGTCTCGAGGAAGATTGGCAGCAGTTGGGCAATTGGCAGCCGGAGTAGCTCATGAGATTAATAATCCACTGGCAATCGTTGTGGTCAATATGCGTATTCTTTTGGGTAGAGCGAAAAATGACAATTTGAAAAGTAAAGATGTCCATAGGATTCTGCCAATGATGCAAGATGGGGTCAAAAGAGTAAGCAGGATAGTTGCAGGTTTACTAGATTTTTCCAAAAAGCAGGGCGGAGTAAAGATGAGTCCTGTGGATATGAATCAATTGATCCAAGATACAATCTGTATTTGCAAAGCCAATTTTGACAAAAATAGAATTATTGTCGACACCACTAGTCTTCAACCAAATGTTACCGTGTTAGGTAAAGCGATTGATGTCAAGCATGTGCTGCTTAGTTTAATCAAGAATGCTGAAGAATTCTTAGTTAAAGAGAAAATAAATGAACCTCAAATCATGTTGTCCTCTAGTGTTGATCATCATGGTAAGGTACGTATTCTGGTTACTAATAATGGCCCAAAAATATCTAAGGACATAGTAGATAAAGTGTTTCAGCCTTTCTTTACGACTAAAGATATAGGTGAGGGTACCGGTCTTGGAATGAGTGCTAGTTATGGTATGATGGTGGAACATAATGGTCGGTTATATGTCGATAAGGACAAGGAAATGACCACATTTGTTATGGAGTTTCCTCCAATCATAGAGGATGTAGAAACAGCGGTAGCTTAACTCCAGATTATTAGTAGTACAGATTTATGAGACTCTGATTAAGAATCGATATAAACTATCCTCACAACTAACCTATATAATATTTTTTCAAAAAGTTAGCCGTGAAATTAATGGATCATGATCTGAAATTCTGCCCATATAGTCTGTGTTGATATGGATAATTTCAAGTTCAGGATTATTCTTGAGGCAGCTTTTGTTGGCAAAAATAAAATCAATAGATTGCAGTAAACCATTATAACTAGCCGTATATCGCTGATTAGCAGGAACAATATCCTTCCAAGTCATTAGGTTTTTCAACTCATTACCCATTAGAATTCTAATTGAGTCTTCAGAAGAATAGGCGTTAAAGTCACCGCCTACTATTATTTTTGCATCAGGGTTTTTCTTTTCCAATAGTTGTACAAAAAGATTTATTTTTGATGCTATTTGCGATCGTCTATTATCTGACTTTGAAACAAAAGGTTGTTCGGCACCATAGCGAGCACTATCTGAAAGTTTCGAGTTCCAGTGGTTTCCGATCACAAATATAGTCTCATTCTTAAAGGTAAACTCTGCGACTAGGCTTCGACGAGTTGATTGAAAAACAGGGTCATTAGGGAATATCCTTCCCGGATTTTGATTGAGGTGTCCATCCTCTTCTATGACGGTTTCCGTTAAAGGGCCGGGGTTGCCTTTAGGCTGGAAGCCGACTTTATCACTATTGTAGATCATTGCGACTCTAATATTCCCACCCGGTTCGCCACCTTCCCGGTGGTTCTGAGGATCAATATTGATGGGCTTATATGTCTTATTACAATCAATCATTTTAATGATCTTATTCAAAGTAATCAGACCATCAGAATTACCTGAGAAATCGGCACCATTGAAATCTTGAATTTCTTCAAATGTTATGATGTCGGGACATTTTAGACTGATTTTGATTGAATCAGCTATTTCTTGGATCCTACTATTTCTCTTATCTTGATTTCCGGCTAAGTTTTCGACGTTAAAAAAGGCGAAGGTTAACTGATCTTCTGCAGCTACTAAACTAGTTTTCGGCTTATCCTCTAGGGGAATCAGTGGTGATCCATCAGTTAAACCCTTAGTTGGATGAAAAACAAATTCACCATCTCCAAATGTATTCCGCTCGTAGTTGAAAACTCCCACAAGGTTGTTAGGTAGCTGATCGCCAATCTGGAAAGTACTGTTGCCTGACAGACCTTTAGTCGGTGCTTTATCAGATATTAGTACAATATCAGGACTATATTTATCATTTACTGAATCTAATATTCGTCCGTTTGATGCTGAAATTTGATTGGAGTCTGAAGTTCCTTGAGCTGCAATGAAAACATTTATAAATGCACTACTTCGGTTTGCTTTGCTCTTACCGCCACTAAAACCCACAACAGAAGGTTTTAAAAATTCAACTCTCATACCTTCCAGAGATTCCCAAAAATCAATGGCATCGGATATTTTTAGTTGATCCTTAAGGTTTAAGTTGCCATTCCAGCTGCTAATAACATCAGTGGGTGGCATCAGCCCTCCCGTTCCGATTAAAATAGGAAGCGGTAGATCTGAGCTTTCTCCGGTCACTTTAATAAATTCAATTTCTTTGATGGTTGTTTTAGTGAGTCCGCTACCTGTAGCTAGTTCATAAACGACACCTTTTATTTCGATTACATCGCTAACAGATATATTTGTTGTATCTATGGCTTCGGGTACACTTAAGGGAATAGCATCGGAAGTGAGAGGATTCTGGTCATCCATGCCTTGGATGAAAATGCGAGTTTCTCCAGAGTCAGAATCTTTTCCAATTGCTGTGACCACACCTGAAACCGTTACTTTGTGGCCTAATAATGGCGAAATATGCGCTGTACCTTGGATTTGAGATGGACTTACTGGTGTATCAATTTCTTTTCTATAGATCCGGTTTATATTGGCTCTAATCTCATCGAATAACGGGATCTCGCTAGTTTTTTCAAGCCAACTTAGTAAAGCATCTTTAGCCGAAACTGTTTTATTCCCGTTTTCTAGTTTTAAATCAAAGTTGAGGCCGTGTCCGTAGCGGTAACCAGGAAAAGTATCTGGATGAAATAGAAAATAATCACTGATGGCAACACGATAATATGCAGATTGATCAAAGTCGGCTTTGTCTTCGTCAGTGACATAGTATTGTTGGATGACTCCACCTAAAAAGTCGATATGATAATTGAGTCCCGCAGTTTGTAATTCAAGTTGAGCATTTTCTTGAGCAGTACTTAAAATAAAGTCTACAATTTTCGATCCTTTCATAACGCCTGTTGTTATCTTATCAGGATCTCCAGATGGGAATAAATCTAAAACCTTGTCAATTTGATCGGTTTGGCCAGTACCATTATTTAATAAGGCGAATTGATCTTCCCTTAGCAAGCGGCTCGGATAAAATACTATATCTACCTGTAGTTCATCTTTTAGTGCAGTAGCTATCAAATTACCGGATGGTGTGGATTGAGTGAAACGCTGGCGAGAATCGAGAACGATGTTGTTCTCGTTGGCACCGGGGCTGACCTTAGGTGCACAAGCCAAATTCATAAATAATATCTTTATCAGGCAGTAGATCGTAAGTTTCTTCATTAGATGGCCTCCACGGAAAGATTGCCTTTACCTATTATCTTTAAATAATGAAGGATCCAGAATGAGGCAGCTCTCTTTTTGGTTGGACTTTTAGCGGCATCTTTTTCATCATAGCTTCTATAGTAGAAGATAAAACGTACATCTTTATAACCGATAAATTCAGATAGATCAGCATTAGTGATCGAGGTTGAAAGTTTTGAAGATTTAGCTTCTTTACTAAATTTAACAAATTTAAGAGGTTTAGCCTTGGCTAAAATATCTAAATCTATGTTGTTTTCATCAACATCATATAGAACCGAGACGCGGGTCAGTTCATCCAAATCATGGAATTTCAAACTATGCTTCAGTTTTACACTCGCTTCTTCCACCTGAGAAAAATCCATTTTAGGACTAATCATCCAAGTCTCTTGACTTCCCTTATTAAACCCACTGATAGAGGCGGTTTTATACTGGGGGTGATAACCAAATTTGAGTGGTAATTCTGTGTGATCAAACCTGTGCTTTTGCGTCAAGTTGCTCCACTCTATCTGGTTGCCAAAGTTTAGTTTAAATAGTTCATTTTTATCGATGATATTGGCTTCAAGTGAGCTAATGTTGAGAATGCCTGCTGATGAAATACGAACTTGATTGATTTGCCAGATAGGACTTTTGGATCTGGTTTGATAGTGAAAGCCGATCACAATTTTGCTGCCTTCATAACGGCTTAAATCAATAGGTTCTGAAGTTACTTCACTATAGCTATTGCCTAATGGTAAGTTTTCAATATCGATTTCTTCCCATTGAGCTAGATCTGGATCGCCACCAAGAAAGTTGTCCGATATTTTGACCGATATCATTCCTTGCCATTCTGACCCGAAGTTATTGATAACTTGTGCTATTTGTAGGCTGGTATTTTCAGCCTTAGATAAATCTAGGATCGGGGATAATAACCAGGCTGACTGATCTGTCCCTTTTATATATGCATAGCTTTTATCCTTGAAAGAATCTGCTACCCAAGCTTGCTCTGGCCAAGAACTGAAAACCTCTAAGCCACTGCCGAAAGAAACGTTGAACTGATTCCATTCGAGTCCTTCGAACTTCCGCCCTTGAAGATCTGCGATAAGTGAAATCGTCAATTTGTATTTTTCAATTAATTGATCAAATCTATATTTATCATTATTTAAGTAATTAAAGCTCTCAAAGCTTTTCAAGGATGTATTTAAAAGGTCTAATGCCATTTCATCCAGAGGATTTTTTTGGATCAGGCGCAGAGCAAGTTCGGATTGGTATAACGTTTCGATAACTTGTGTTTTGTTGAAGTCCGGAAAAGATCGTAGTAAGAAACCTTCGGAAATATCACTGGAAATCAGTAAGGTATTTTCGAGAGCTTCAGAAATGGGGATAGCTAATTCCACATTTGATCCGGTTACTTGCTGTTTGTCATTTTGATTTACATTCAAAACTGAACAAGCTGATAAACTAGTGAATATACAAAAAATTGAAAAAACCTTAGTAAATTTCATGATCGCCCTATGGGTGTCAGGTTAATTGCCAAGTATTATTATTTAATTATTTATTGTATTTTAAATTAATTGTCATAACTCTATTTTCTGTGCTTAATTCACTGAGAGCACTCTGCTCTCTAATGTCATCAGGGTTTTGGAATACTTTATTTGCCGCAGTCCAAAACTCTAGTTCGGGACTAATGGTAAACGATCCAGCAGTGATGTCGGCCCCGATCAACTGGCTATTTAACCCACCATGAGATTTAGTTCCATCATTAGTACGCAATGTATGAGCAGAATATTTATTGTCTGTAAAAACAAAATATTCACTTAAACTTTTAAGGCCAAGATAAGGAGCATACTTCCCAAGCTTCCAGCGTGTTTTGATCGATATGCCGTTACCTATTTTACCAAACCAGTCTTGGTCTGCGTAGCTATTGTCGGCATAATAGGGATTGAAGGTCGTTATATTTGCAAACCAAGTTCCACTGTTATTTAAGTCCCATGGTGCGCTTCCGGCTACTGTTTGGGTATTTTCAAGGGCCACATCAAAATCGGCAAATTGATATGAAACCTCTATTGAATGAGCTGATTCAAGTAATGCTCCCGTTTCTCCAGCTTTTTCCCTATTGATTGTGACCAGTGATGCTGTGAGATTTTTATTACCATAATTTATTTCGCCACGAAACGCTGCGGCAGCTTTTGAGCGCCATCGATTAGTCGTGACAGAGGTTTTTAGATTGAAGTTTTCATCAGCAGGATACAGATAGTTTAATGATCCAGCTGCAATTTTTACTTCTAGCTCTTTTAGGGGAGCATAATTAAGTTCCAACCCTGGGGCCGTCTTTGTTCCTATAGTCAATGTTCCGTTTTTAGAGAATGTTGCCGGAGTACCCTCTATATAATATGAGGTAGATATGCGCCCGGTATAAAAATCGTCTCCTGTACTATCACCAAAATTATGCGGAAAAACTTTGAAGCCGAAGGTACCGTTATTCCAGCCTAAGTAACTATCATCAGAGTCATCGTCGGCACCGATACTTAGTCCTCCATTATCATTTCCACGGACGTCTAGATCGAGTTGAAAGAGAAATAATTCGGGACTGTGATTAAGAGTAATTTGTATTTTATTTGTTTTATTTGGGTCTGGATTGATAACAGGAGAAGTGTCAAATCGAAAGATACTATAGGTGTCGGGGGCATATTGATAACGGAGGGATAAATCTATATCTGATAGTTCACCCGCTTCGGTCCCCTTGCTCGATGAATAAGTGGTTTGGTGATACTCAAAGTCTGAGACACTCCAACCATCAGGGAGCTCGGTACTGATGCTCATGCCTTTGATCGGGATCCATAGTAAGCCTAGAGCGGCTACTTTAAAAAAATGCGTATACATCAAGAAAACCTTTCAAATATAGAAGCGCTATGCGTTCAACCTGTTAATAACAGTTTGGGTTTATGTCCTATGGATACATGTTAATCACGTCAAATTGACAATTTACACATGGCTTGTATCGTACTTTGGGTGGTTTCGCAACTAGATTATATTGATTTATTGACAGTGATTAAATGTGGACTTTTGCTGTTTTGAAATAGCATTTTCTAACATGGTTTTCTCGACTTAGACCTTTTATATTAGGTTCAAACTATATTGACTCAAGCTACTTGATACATTGATAAAAAACTAGTTTGAGCCTAGATCTTAGTTACTTCTTGAAGGTCTTCAGCATCTAGACTTGGTTATTGCATGAAATGATTTTAGAAATCATCAATTTTGAGTCCTGATCTTGAGCTGTTGCTTTAACACGGTTTCAATAAAAAAGGTGCCGGACGCCCTCGTTATTCATTCACAATAATGATTAGTCAATGATCGTCTACTGAAAGATCTGTTTTGATTCAGAAGGTATTCCCATTTATGAGGGTAAGCTATTTTATTGATCCTTGCGTCAGCGGGTAGGGGCTGAAACTAGGCTCAATAATTGATTTGTAGTATTAGGAGGTTGGAGGGTTCATGGAGCCTAAGCGTTGTAATATGTAAATTTTGTTTAAGATTGGCAGAGAAATGTCGAATGAGTAACAACGGATCAATTATATTTTTCGATTGTAGCAGTTGATAGGCTTGATTAGAGTTGTAGCTTATCAAAAGATTTGAGGCATAAAGTATAATTTTCCATAGTATTGGCAAAAATACAGGAATATACAGAGTCGATGGGTAAGGATTACACAAGCAAATCAAATCTTCAATACCTTCTCTATACTACAAAAGAGATGGCGGGTATTGAAGGTGTTCACGATCTGCTAAAGCTTTGTCTGGAAAGGCTTAGCAATGTTTTTACAGATTGGGGATTTGCAGTTATCATTGAGGATGCTGCTCGTCCATCAGTTCTCACGACTAAGATTAAGCTTAATATCGAAGAAAAATACTGGGAATATATTCTGCAGAAGCACGTTCAGATTACCATGCATGCCAAGCAAGTTGCTGAAAATGCCGGTGGCGACTATATTACTTTTCTTGATGATGATCCAACTTTAGAGAGTAATCAGGAGAAGGTTGAAGAAGAAGAAGAAGAAGAGGAAGAGGAAGAAGAATTAGTTGATCAAGGTCAAGTGGCAGGCTGGGATAAAGAAGAAGTAACCACCTGGTTCCGAGAAGGTGTGTCTGAAAATGATAANGACAAGGAGTGGATTGTTGTTGATGGTGAGATTGGGGATAACGACAGATTACGTATTTTTATCACNCANGAGGAATTAGATCATACTAACTTACAATTGATCCGATTATTCATATCATTGGCGTCTGCCTTNGTTCACAATACTATNCTGAGACGNGAGTTGCGNAGAAGATCACAAATTGATGCTCTTACAGGNGCTTTTAACAGAGCTCACCTTGATGAAAGACTTTCTGAACTNAGGAAAGAGGATCATCGGCTNGATCCCTATTCTGTNTTATTTTTTGACGTTAATGGNTTAAAGCGAGTCAATGACGTTTTCGGTCATTTNGCTGGAGATGAACTTATTAAGTCCAGCGTTAATTTTTTNCAAAGNAGTTCAAGAGATACAGACGATGTATTNCGACCAGGTGGTGACGAATTAGTTATGGTTTGTCGNCAAACAGGTGCGAATGCAGCNGCTGCATTGGTAAANAGATTAAAGCAAGCTATGACCAAAACTAAGGTGAATTACCATAACCCAACCACTAATGAGCGTGAGACCGANGTNATTAAGATTAGTGTTGGTTATGCTTCTTCNGATCAGCATGATAANGCAAANTTACTGGATATTGCTGATCAGGAAATGATGAAGGATAAAGAAAANTTCTATAANGAAGAGAAGAATAAACGCTANAGATAAAATNTTCCCGTCTTTNNNNGNTCNCCCTAATTTAAGTCAGTTTTCANATNAACAAATTANCNCNNNTCTAACNCNNTGATAAAATNGNTNAAAAGANNCNTCTGTATTATCTTTAATATTATATTTAATTATTCACNAAAAAATCCGAGAAGTTGANGTCTTTTGAGTCTATTCTATATAGATGAGGTGCTATNATGAGAGTTTTGATTGTTGGAAATGTTAAGAGAGTTCGTATGGAAGTTAGGNTCGTTCTTGAAGANTTTGGATTTCAGGNGGTGGAAGCTATGAACTCAGAGTTAGCAATTAGCCTTTGCNAAGAAGAGAACTTCCAGTTGGTTCTTATTGATTATGACNTACCNGGCTGCCANGGTTTGGATTGCCTTGAACAGTTNAGAATGATTCAGGCNCACTATAAAACAGATGTCATTATGCTAACNGGAGATTCAANCCCNCAATACCGTCACAGAGCTNTGAACTTGGGGGTTATGGGNTGGATTNTAAAACCTATTGACAGNAATGGAGTCAATAGGTTTTTAGGGAATTACNTTGAGAGAATGCANGGNGTNGCTGCCTGATATTATTGCTCGAGATGAGACAATACCTGGTCAGAAGCTTTATTAAGTTCCTTGACCACAATCCTTTTTGCAATTCCAATATCAAGCAATCCGGAGTCAGCAGTTAAAGCGTAATATACTTTTGTACTTCCGTCTTGTTGAGGTGTTAGTTTCCATAATGCATTCAGTTTATTAAAAACNGGCTCATGNTTTTTACCATATTTTTCTTCAAGCTTAGGTATTTCTGATTCTTCTGGGAAACNAGATTTAATAACAATTTCNCCNGTTACTTCATCAGTNGTAATATTAACTACGAAATAGTTTTTGGTNGATCTGAATGCNTTTACNTACTGCCANGATACTATCTGACTATCTGCTTGNTCAAGTATCAANGATTCTTCCATATTCGACACTTTATAAGTGCAACCGGAATCACACATGTTTTCATAGTCAGTGATGATTCTTGCGAGTGTTTCTGGTGATTTTTGGCTGAGCAGATTTTTTTCAACGGTTGCTTCTCCAGCGTGAACACTGCTGGCTCCTAATGTTGCAGTTAAAATTGCAGCTGCAGCTGTTAACATTAATTTCACGATGCCCCCTTCGTATCATTTGTTTTTTCAATAGCGAGTGGAATCTATACGAATTAATTTAGTAATACCAGTGCTATATTATGCAATAAGGGATACCCGATAAGGTTAGCTGATGCTAATGATTGAGGATCTCAGATTATTTTAAGTGCGTATTTTTTTCATGGTGCTTTATGTAACAGAAGGTTTTGCAATTTTACATGAATCTCTCAAGGCTCAGCTGTATAAGGGGATCACGGTTTCAAAGAAGTTGCAAGATGAGCGTGCCATATAGTCTATACTCTATTGTCAAGTCACTTAAAGTATGACTCTATGGCAATTAATGACTCTAGTATTTTGTTATCCTAGGAATCGCAGGCTTTTAACCACCGGAAAAGCCCTTTCTGTTGAATTTGCGTAAGCTTTTCAAATTTCAGACCTGCGGTCATGTCGTCTTTCTTGAGCCATGCAACTGAAGCACGGTATTTTTGCTCTGCTCTGCAATCACATGGTTTTCCTAGTAAGGGTTCAATGAGTTCAGGTAAGTTTACCACTAACTCTGTTCCTTGCTTGATCCAGTGTAGATTTTCTAACTCAAGTTTTACCCCGCCAAGCGATAGGTTTGTGATATGACCTTTAGTTTTAGGGGCACGTTTTCCCCTGCCAGAAGCTTTACCTACTAGTAGAGTATTTAGGTCACTATCAAAGCGCCTGACCAGTCGGCTCTTATTGATCATATAGCATTCTACCTTGCTAACTAACTCATTAAAATCAACAGGTTTCGCGACCCAATCGCTAGCGTCGTTGTAACAAAATACTTCTTCTCTAACAGCTTGATCGATATAGCTATTGGCGAATGCAGTCATGAGTATGGGCCCCTCCCAAGTTTCTCTGATGACTGACACTAAAGTTGATCCATCGACGTCGGGGAGATCAAAGTCGATAATGCAGAGGTCTGGCTGCATTGTGACGAGTTTTTCGAGTGCTTTTTGTCCAGTAGGCGCTGTAGCAATGAAGTAATCTGCATTACTATCTTTGAGTATTTCGGATGTCATCACTAAACTTGCCTTGGATGCGTCAACGATGAGTATTTTTTCAGTCATACTATAATCCTCCAATAGATGATCGCCAGCAGGAAATGGCCTGCAAGCTCCATGTGTCTAAAGTAAGTCAGTGAGGATTTAGGGTTCCTTTAGTTGCCTCACATTGAAGTCATCGGTCGTGGGTTCTATAGCCGAGGATTATTTTGATTTCCTTATGATCATAGGTACTTCTGATGGTTTAATTAACAGCGCAGAATTCAAGCGCTTTAAACAAACGCACAAATCGACAAAAATAGTAATATTATTAGTGTTTTG
>PBRN01000166.1 GCA_002725955.1 Pseudobdellovibrionaceae bacterium | reverse complement strand
TGATTATGTCTATGATGGTGTTGGTGACAGGTTAGATGATAACGTAACCGTTCGCATAAAATAAAACATCGATGCCGTGAAACACGGCATCGATGCACTAGTTCAATTGAAGAAGCGCTGGGAGATAGCAGTCATCTCTAGTGAGATGGCCGCTGCGCTCTTCGCTTAGTCGATGATGTTAGCGTTCGGGAAATGATGCTTCACGCATTTGGCGAAGTCTCCTTTCTTGAATGCAGAAAATGGTGTTTGATAACCCACCAGTTTACATGAGTAGCTTTTTCCATCTGGGCTTGAACTTGACCAGGACCAGTCCTGCTCCCAGTAAATTGCCAACGCTCCAGATCCAGCAGAGTCAAATTGTTTCATTCCGGCACAGCCTAGCACTTCATTCGCTGGTATAGGAACATTCAGATGATCCGCAAAACTTTTATAATAGCTAATGCGGTTGCGGGATTGAGCAATTTCACTGCTGCCTCCACACTCGACACCACCATTAATGATTTGAGTGGTGACACCGAAACCGGCTGTTAGCTTGTTAGCAAGATCACGCTGATTTGGAACCCAGGTTCCATCAATGACATGTAACATACTAGGTTTTGGTGGCTGTGGGTAAACAAAGAAGAATACCGAACTTGCCAGGTTGAGCCAGGTATCAGCAACTAACTCTGGCTGATCTAACAAGGTTCGCACTGTGCCAAACATGGCTTCTGAAAAAGGGCCGTAGTTATAGTTATAGCTTAACTGCTTAGCGCCTCGACCAAAATAACTTTTGAAGTCTCCATTAGCAAAAGTACCACATGGCCAGGTCTGTCCCTGCCAGATACTAGGGTTACATTCACTATTATACCCTCCTCGCATTTGTTCATCCCACCCCATTTCTCGGACGTGGACCAAGCCTTGTCGCCATTCTGGAACTTCCCAGTGTGCGGTATGACCGCCGGTTTCTTGGGTAAAGTGGGCAAACATCGTTGCCAGTGATTTTCGGCAGATTGCATTTGCATCCCTTCCATCAGTATAGTCTCCGCAAAAAACTGGGAATTTACCGATCGCCTGCAGGAAGTGGCGGTACGTATATTCAGGGGCTCGCTTAGAAAACAAGAACTCCCAGTCTGCGCCCGAAACAATACTTTCTACTCTTTTGACGTTGTTGGGGTTACTACTATTGCCTGGGGTGATTTGTTCAACAATATTATTGCTGGCAGTAGCAATGGATGATTTCACTGCAAGCATTAGTTCACCGCTTGTCAGAGCTTCTTCTTTTGTGTCGAGATCACTCCGCTTTATTTCATAGTCTCCGCTAACTGGAGTTGGTTCAACTGGCACGATAGGCTGAACTGGTTCAACTGGCACGATAGGCTGAACTGGCTCTTCCGGTTCAACTGGGTCGGGGGTTGGCTCGGGCTCCGGCTCGGGCTCGGGCTCAGTTGGCAAAGTTGTCCCTTCTATTTTACTCCAAGCCAGCTGCCATGCTGTTCCTGTGCCTGGTGCATAGGCCCATGCTGCTCCAGAGCACCACGGTGCAGTGATACCTTCTTTACATTGGTATAGCTGACCTTGGTTTTGAACAATATCACCACCTTCGTAGCTGGCATCTTCATCATATGACTGATAATCGCCAATTGGTTCCACAGGCTCACTGGGTAGCTCAGGCTCAGCAGGTAGCTCGGGTTCCGGCTCAACTGGTAGCTCGGGTTCTGCTGGTTCAGTTGGTTGTTCCGTGTCAGAACCATTACATTGACTTTGACTTTGTTCGTCTAGTTTCCATACACCCCATTGCCCGGTAGTGCCTGGTTCGTCGCCTCGGGTCCACCATTTGGCGATGTAACTATTACCGTTATGGTTAACACTATCTTCACCGTTATAAACTGTGTCGGCATCCCATAGATTCCCGCAATCAGTGTCCGGGGTTTCGATCACTGGATCTGGTGTTACTATTGGATCTGGTGTTACTACCGGATCTGGTGTTACTACCGGATCTGGTGTTACTATTGGATCTGGTGTTACTACCGGATCTGGTGTTACTACTGGATCTGGTGTAGGGATTGTTTGGTTCAATATGAAGGAACCATAGTTTCTGACAAAGCTCTGGTTGTAGGAAGTTCCAGCAGCATTTGTACCCATATCCCAATTGATGGACCAGGTCATGATACCTTTGAGAGGTTGGTTCTGATCTCTCATTCGGTTGAATGCCCGGTAAAGATCATCGGGATCCTTAACGAAACCTGTAGCAGCTGCATCAATATTAGATGGTATGCCAAATACTAGTTTATAATGAGGAATTTTAATAAAACCTCTGCTGCCGTTGGCTAATGAATCTGCGATATAATAGATAAAATTTTCTTTTACCGTATCATTATTCTGAGATAGCCAGCCAGCACCGTCGATCCAAAGACCATCTCCCCCTTGGTTGTAAAACTGAGGGTTGATAAAGTCGTATTCATTACTTAGCCTTTGGATATAAGGAACATAGCTGCCACCAGATTTCAGGTATGGAAATTCAGGTGCCATCGTAATCATAAAGTTACTACCTTTTTGTTTAAAATAGTTTTTCACTATTTTCAAAGCAGTAGGAATTACGGTTTGGTTGTTTTTAGCTGTAATAGCTGATTGTTCCAAATCAATGTCTAAACCATCAAAACCATATTTTTCGACCAATCGGATAATCTCATTGGCAAAAGCCTGTTCATCACCATTTAACATTTCAATATGAGCATCAGCGCCACCAAGAGCGAGTAAAACACTACGCCCTTGACTGTTTAGCTGGCTTATTTGATTGATGAATTGTTGTTCGGATAAACCGATTTTCGGATCTAGTTTAAAAGTTGGAATGCGTCCCTCGCTTTGATTATATACTTTCATGAATGAAACATTCACGACATTATAATCAGGGTGCACATCTAATAGTGAAACACATGGTGCGTTCCCTCCTTGATAACCGCGGCCATCACACCAGTTGTGCCAATAGCCAACAAGCACAGAGCCTGATTGGGAAATGAGAGAGTTGCCGTTAGCATAAAGTCCACTGGAAAAAAGGGTTAGCAGCGTAAAGAAAAGTGGTATTACAAAATACTTTTCTTTATATAGAAAGAATCTTTGCCAAAAAATCATATGTATACTCCTGTTGGTTTTAATGGGGATGATACCCCTGGTCTTTTTTTAAAGGCATCATGATCGTTGGCGACACCGAAGATAAAACGTAGATTTATATCGTCGTTTATAGATAAATCCTTCGTGTTGCTA
Organism: Pseudobdellovibrionaceae bacterium; assembly: GCA_002725955.1. Taxonomy (GTDB): domain Bacteria; phylum Bdellovibrionota_B; class Oligoflexia; order Oligoflexales; family Oligoflexaceae. The sequence continues at coordinate 13,487 of PBRN01000166.1, read as the reverse complement.
TTTTCATTTTTTTATTTTTTAGAATAAAATGTAATATCTTTTCGTTTGTTTAGTCTCATAACATTTGACGGCTATGCAATTGACACAAGCAACAGGAAAAAAATTTTACAATCAGATTTAGCACTTGTTAAGTGGGGGAAAATTTCTGATTTTAAAATGTATTCCATAAGCTATTCTAAAATAATAAAGTTTTTTCTTTTAATTTGACCATGAACCATGAGTATTTAAGCAATTTAGGTGCCAGTTGTTTGAGGTATGAAGAAGATTACGATGTGAAGATATTCTCACACTTTATGATTGGTAAATTAAAAAAGTATCTTTAAGCGGGGGGCTATCGCAAAAGTAAGACACTTTTACGATAGCCAATGGAAATTTGGTTTAATATCATAATTGATTGATGGCTCTTTCCAGGTTAGCAACTGTGCGATCGATATTGTGCAGTTTTTCCAGGCCAAATAATCCGATACGGAAGGTTTGAAAGTTATCAGGTTCGTCACATTGAAGCGGAACTCCTGCCGCAATTTGAATGCCGTACTCCATAAATTTTTTACCGCTCTGCACTTCTTTATCACTGGTATAACTTACGATGACCCCTGGAGCGCAGAAACCGTCAGCTGCTACACTTTTTATTCCCTTGGTTGCTAGCAATGCTCTTACCTTATCTCCTAGTTCCTGTTGTTCCTGGTGGACTTTATCAAAACCATAGGCTTCGGTTTCTTTTACTACATTTCTGAATCGTCGTAAGGCATCTGTAGGCATGGTGGCATGATAGGCATGTCCTCCACTAAGATAGGCCTGCATGATTTGTTGCCATTTTTTTAGATCACAGGCGAAACTGGAACTTGTGGTGTCTTTTATTCTTTCTTGGGCAGTTTTACTCATCATCACCAGCCCGCAACAAGGAGATGCGCTCCAGCCTTTTTGTGGTGCACTAATGAGTACATCAACTCCACATGCAGCCATATCTACCCAGATTGTGCCTGAGGCAATGCAGTCTAAAACGAGCATACCTCCCACGCGATGAACTGCGTCAGCCATTGATTTGATGTACGAGTCAGGCAGGATCATTCCTGCGGAAGTTTCTACATGAGGAGCGAAGACCAGATCGGGTTTCTGAGCTTCAATAGCTGCGACCACCTCTTCGATAGGAGCAGGAGAAAAAGGTGATTCTTTTTCGGTAGAAATCGGTCTGGCTTTCATGACATTAGATTCAGCTGGGATTTTCCCGGCATCAAATATTTGTGTCCAGCGATAGCTGAACCAGCCATTGCGGATAACCAGACATTTCTTGTTGGTGGCAAATTGTCGAGCCACTGCTTCCATGGCAAAGGTACCGCTGCCTGGCACCACAATTGTTTCTTCAGCATGGTAGACGCGGTTAAGGATACTAGAAATATCTTTCATCACTTCCTGGAAGGAGCGGGACATATGATTTAGCGCACGATCAGTATAGACCACAGAATATTCTAATAGTCCATCTGGATCTATGTTGGGAATTAAGCCTGGCATAGTCGATCTCCTTCAAGGTTAATGAATCATTATTATAGTTTTGCCATGTCGTATGCGTTGTAGCAAGAGCTGAGTAAAATCATTTGGATACGTTAGTTAATTACCACGCCAGACATAATAGCCTATGAAGTCAGGTGATTATCGATTTGAAGGGGCTGTAAACTGCGTTGTCTATGCATCGATACCTTAATTCTAATTTAATATTAGTATTTTATAGCTTTGACGTCTTGTAGTTATCGCAGCTCACTTGTCACTTTGTCGGTTTTTTCAAGCAGTCAGGTACCCCCATGGAAGAAGCTCCAATTTCATTAATTCTCAATATATATGGGTATTTAGTCTAATAGGGTCGTGGATAAAATTTCCTCTGGGTAACGCCCGGATCCGGGGCATGTAAATTGCATTGACACCTAATGAAGTCTTAAGATAGGAGCTGTAAATGAACACAAAGGTGTGGAATTATGTAGTGCTGTCCCCTCTGATATTTTTGATGTCATGTAACAACTGGGGTAAAGATAGTTCGATAAATAATAATGAGATAAGAGCGATAAATAGTAAAATTTATTTTGTTCGTCATGCCGAAACTGAAAAGAATGCTGGCATCAGTTTTGACCAGGATGTGTTTTCAAAGCCGGGTGAAGATCAAGTCGTTGAGTTAACCCAAAATCTTGAAGGTTTTGATTTCGAGTTTGATAATATCTTCGTTAGTCCGACCTGGAGAACTCAGAATACCATTAAGAATTTTCTTGAGAACAAAGGCTATGGCAAACCCGAGGATTATCTTGAAGAACGAATTACTGAATGCTGTTGGGATGAATCTTCTGATGCCCGATTAACGGTTGCGGATGCAGCAAATCATATCAAGAGTGTGATCGAAGGTTCTGAAGCCAGTACAAATACCCTTATTGTCGGGCATTATCATTCTGGAAAAGAGTTATTAAAAGAACTTGTTGGTGAGCAGGTAGAACCGCAGAATGCCAATATCATGGAGTTTGATTATAGTTATAGCATTGAAGTGGAAGGTTCTTCGAAATTTGTACCGACTCAATGCCAGAAAACTAATCGTTCATCATTACAGTTTGGTGATTTACCAGAGATCTCTGGCGTAGCATTTTCTAGCGACAAAAATACGATCTATGGTCATAACGATTCGGGTGACGGTGCAAAGTTTGTTCTATTTGATCTTGAAGGCCAGAAAAAAGGTCAGGTAAATGTAAATTCAGCCAATGCGGTGGATTGGGAAGATATGGATGTAGGTCCTTGTCTTGATAGTCCGAATGATTCATGCGTTTACATAGCTGATATTGGTAACAATAGTGGCAAACGGGGGCAGCTTTCCATTTACATTATGCCGGAACCCCTGCCGGGTATGTCTAGTGTTGATGCTAAAAGAATTGATTTTTCCTATCCAGGTAATCGCGGTTACGATGCGGAGGCTTTTGTTGTATCTAAAAAGGGTGAAATGTTTGTTATAAGAAAAACAGGTGATAACAACAACACACTCTATCGAATTCCTGCAGAGAGTAACTCGAATGTTGCTGAGGAAATTTGTACTTTTAAAGATATGGGCTCAGAAAAGGTTACTGCGGCTGATATTAATAATTCTGATAAACGTTTAATTGTTAGAACCTACGAGAAAATATATGAATATGAAGCTGATAGCATTAGTTCTCCNGATATTTGTGCGCAGAAAGCCAGAGAGCCGATTCCTCATGCTGAGCCCCAGGGAGAAGCTATTGCCTATTACGGACAAACCTATGACTTTATCACATTATCAGAAAAGAAATCTGATACCCAAAGCTTATACTACTTTGCTTGTACAGAACAATCTGGGGATGGTTCTGTTGTACCTTCNGATGCTGCGGTTTTACCTTCTGCTCCTCCTTTGGATGGTCCTGATTTATCTACGCGAGACAATAATGCAGGTAGTTGTCAAGATATTCCGCCACCCGGAAGTTCATATACNTGTNNGGAACAAGCTGGATTCGGTAAATGCGGTCGTAGCTGGATGCAGGGATTCTGTCTTGAGAGTTGTGGTCANTGCAGTGCATCGATTTCAGGGACATGCTATGATCTNCCTCCTCCTGGAAGTTCATATTCCTGTGAACAACAGCAGCAATGGGGAAAGTGNGGCCGGTATTGGATGCAGGGCTATTGTAATAAGAGNTGTAATCGCTGTGGNANTNTTGTCCAATAGNNCTGGTATNTGCNTGAGTCATGCNGCTNCTTGCATACTCACGGGCNACNNAGAGTCTTTGGCNTTTGATGAGCAGNAGGTATGTGGNCAGATTGCCTGACTCTTAGGNTTTTCANCNGATACNTTGGCAGAGCAATGATNGNCTTCGNTATAANGGNTNGGTNATAGATTTTTGNGCTCTACTAANGCCCTGNTGTCNANTNTNGTANAGGNGGCTCGGTTTATTTGGGCCTTTACCGGATCATCTAGAATCATATAACAATGATCAANACATTACGNATGCTTCGCCTGCATAACATAAAGATCTTGCAAGTTCATCGTCGNNGTTCTNTTANGGGNNCTCTGGTATTAAAATTTCTAGANTATCTTCATTGTCGTGTATGATTTTAAATGCAAAATCTTTCACCTTGGTATCACCATATAGAGGATCTGTGGTATCGATCACTACGGCGANTCTATTACNCTTATNAATATTGTTAGCTGTCGCTGCAAGTTTTAATTCATAATTGAAGGCCTTGCCAGGAGTTAGGNCCCTAAATGTGGCCACNCCATGAGTTAAGAGGGTACCTAANCCGAATCGATTGACTTCATANAGNTAGGNAATGATTTGCATGCTTTCATNTTTNGGTTCGATCGGAATCCTTANTCTNGGAATNCCNCGAATCTGGACCATNTCAGACAGTTCACGGGTNTAGTAGATNGCTTTATGNTTCCTATTTAGAGCATNNAACCANGCTANGATTTTAATCGGTGTATGGGAGTGNAGTAAACTACTGANNAANGGGATGCCATTGGTTGCTCCNGAAAGATAAGATGATTTGATGGANANGCCTGACCTTGCTGACCATTCNNCANCGGNCTCAACTTGATTTNTNGGNTCTAATGAAAACATANCTGNATTNGCNTTAGCTGGAGGCATTGTATCATANAACTCGAGGCCGTCGGGTGTGTTAAGTGCTATGGGCGGTTCTGCGNTAATGCCATTTTCAATATCTAAAAACCAGTGGTCATACCACCGNTGGATATCTTGCCATACACCGATGTNGAANCCATAAAACCCTGGGAATTCTGCGCTNGCATGAATTCCNTTACTNACAATGAAACGNTTTGGAGTCGTTAATCCTTTGAAAAAATCAAGGTTTTGTNCCGGAGGAAATAGGTAGTCTCGNTAATTATTAGCNAGTAGTACNGGGGNATTGCGTTGNTTTATTTTNTCAATCACTTCAATAGGTGATCTNATTTNGGCCCATGACAAAGCTCCCTCAACACGGTCATGATTTNTGAGNCGNCGATAAACTTCTTTCAATTCAGGGTCGATNCTGCCGGTCNATTCACCTGTACTAATAAGTATTTTTAGGAATACTTTGCGGACAGTGTNATTTTCGTANAAGGATTTCTTTANGTTTGTCCAGCTNCTTAAGCTAGTGGCNGTTGCAATCCGCTCGTCATTNGCCAAAGCCATCAGGGAGATGCCNCCNCCATAGGAAACACCTGTCATNCCTACTCGTTCNGGATCCACTAAAGTGTTTGCTTCTAGCCAGTCAATGATGGTGCTGACATCTTTGATGTCATTAGGTCCNGCTCCCGANGCCTGGCCTTCAGAATTGCCAAACCCCCTNGTTGCGTATCCCAAAACCAGATANCCCTTATTGGCAAATTTTTTAGCTTGAGCCTCATATTGGGATTCAGGNCTNGTCCANGAATTAGCAAAAATAATCGCAGGCCGTAGGCCGGGAAAACAATATTGTTTAGGAACATAGATTTGAGCAGCAANTTTTTTGCTGTCAAAAGTTTCTATCTTNANATTAGTTTGCTCATNATATTTTTTCTTGNTGAGTTTGCAGCGGATGTTAAAACCATTGGCAATCCCAGCATANCCTAAATGAATCGCTAATAGCACTANAGGATTCATGAANAGAANTTTCGGCATGATTTNACCCAGACAGCTAATATGGTTGATCGGCTAACAATCGCAAACTTNTAAATTTTATCGACTATTNAAAAGATATAATAAAAAAACAACTTAAGAAATATAAATTGCAGCAATAACTTGATCGGGTAGCCCTGTTTTTAGCTTTTATGGCGGGTTGGCCTCCTCGGCACATGCTCATAGATACAGTATGAATATAACTTTTGGCGTGTTTGTCGTCTATTTCGGGCTTTTCTCAGAGGAGAGAAAATTATAGGCAGGATTAAATAAGTTTTAAGTCAATTTACAGAGCCACCTGCCTATAGGGCAGGGGCTGTCACGAAGTCATTTGAACTCACTTGGTTCAGAGCTGTGCCTGGGATTGAATCCAGCCGCTGTAGTGCTTTGCCATGGCTTCAAAGCTTTGATCTTGATTGGTAGTAATTACTTCATCTCCATGAACCATTTTGATGTCAATATCGAGGTCGATGTCTTGTTCCTTAGGGCCTTGTTTGGTGATGCGTTCGATAGAGGCTTTCGCCTTTGTGATCAAGTCGTCGATTGACAGATTAACCAGTTCAGCAGTGGCATTAGCTGAAAAAGGTTCTCCTGTCATATCTTCAATGAAGTCCAAAAATGTTTTGGCATTGCCTTTTAGCCAATATTTTTCAGCTAACTGAGGTCCAATGAGACTGTTATCAGTAAGGTAACCATATTTTTTTAGGAAAAATGCTCTGGTTTGGTAAACAGCCATTTGAGCTAGAGTGTAGCCATGATAATAAGCAGAGGCTTCTCCTGAAAGGAGGTGAGGTATACTAAGAGTCGGTCTGGGGGAAGCCGATTGACCAGTTAGCTTTTTCTCGATTTTTGCTACTGTGCTTAGAATATTGCTCGATGTCAGCTCTTCTTCATTCATTTCGTACAAAGCTTTTTCAGTATAAGAGACTACTAATAGCTGCCTCAGGTATTTAGCCTGAAAACGATGCTGAGTGACGAGGCACTCTTCGATTAGTGAAAAAGGAATAGTTTCTTCCTCATCATTTATAGCATATTTATGCATCCAGTCAGCATCACCTACTAGACTGTCGAGAAACATGGATTGAGTTTCCGCAAAGGCTACAGAGGTCGGAGCAAATTCTTGTGAAAAACAAGGAGCGGGCATTTTTATATTGGCAAAGTGCGCAGCGTGACCGCCTTCGTGAAACAATGTTGTTAAGGCGACTTTNCCGCTACCCATCTTTCCAGGTATAGCATTAGCAGTAAAGTTGATCCCTATTTTTTGCANTTTTCCATTTTNGGTATAGCNAGGGAANGGNCCGTGCATAAAGCCATTTTCATATTTNCCTTTNCGATTGACCAGATCCAATTGAATTTCAGCATTGTTATAACGAATCCCTAATGCNGAAAAGGAGGCNCCCCATCGNTGCAGGGCTTGGTCAAATGAAAANTAGGGATCTAGCTTTTCNGTTANATCACCCGAGGTGTAGAAACTAAAGTTCCATGGGNCATTGGCTTCAGCTCCATGTTCTTCANCAACCGTTTCCAAAGACTTCTCGCAAGCAAGTCGAGTTTTTTCTTCAAGATCATCAAGTATTTCAAACAGTTTATCTTTAGAAAANCCCTCATTTAATTGAACTTTATAGTCATAATAATCTTTATAGCCNAGNGTCTTAGCCAGTNGGTTTCTTTTCTTTATGATTTCGATAAAGCCGTTTTCCAGNACAAATGGACCAATNGCACTCATGCCTTCCCATGCTGCTTTTCTCATTTTTTCGTCTTTAGANGTCCGCATAGTAAGGCCAAGAGCAGCATATCCTGAAGGTATAAATTTATCAGTTACAGGGTCTTTATAGCCTAGTTCCATATTGCCACGCTTGCGTCCTAGATCGCCTTCTAGGCCAATTAATTCCTTTTGTAACTCTATTGCATTGGCATCGTTCATGGCATTNACCTGGAAGAAGCGTANCCATCCCTCTAATCCGGTCNTTTCTTCTTCTGATAACTTACTAGNGTTTATTTCNTTNTTGATAACATCAAGGTATTNNGGGCTGGAAATCCACTGCTGCAGANCAACTTCANNCTTTTCAAATGAGCCNACTTCATAANCTTTTAANCCCATTTTCTGAGNCCAGAATGCTGCTTCTTTTTTTGTGTGATGATTCATGAANTCATCGTTTAGTTTCTTCAGCAAAGACATNTAATACTCCAGCGTGTTTTATCAGGTTGATACAAACTTAANCCTTTTTTGCCATCAGTTAACATAAGNCATTTTGATTAAAGGTCAACNANGGTTTCATGAATTTTACGATGGTTTTNNTGAAGAATAGAAAAAGCGGCTTCATNGCAATGAGCCGCTTTCTAATTTTTTTGAACTATGATCTATAGTTAAGANTANATAAAGATCTATTTTGCAATAACAAGGTTAACAATTTTATTGGGTACAGCAACAACTTTGCGTAGCGTCTTATCNTGTAACAGTTTTTTAACACTATCNGTGGCTAGTANCGATTTTTCCAGCTCTTCTTTACTCAANTTTAGCGGNAGTTCGAGNGTNAANTTCATTTTACCATTGACTGAAACNGGACATGAAAAAGTCGACTCCACTAAGTANTTTTGCTCCCATTTAGGGAAAGGNGCATCNAGCACGGTACTATNATTACCTACGGCNTGCCAAAATTCTTCAGCGACATGTGGAGCNAAAGGAGCNAGTAATACNGCAAATTTTTCTAGTATTTCNTTCTTNTGACANTTAAGTTTTATTAACTCATTAGTGCAAATCATGAACGCACTCACAGCNGTATTTAAAGAGAAGTTTTCNATGTCTTCTTCTACTTTTTTGATTGTTTTGTGTAGAACCNTCANTTCTTCTTCAGAGGCGCCGTCTTGGCTNGCAAGAGGCTCGCCAGATTCGTCAAAAAATAGATTCCATGTTCTTTTTACGAANCGACTGACTCCCTCGATTCCNTGTGTATCCCAGCCCTTTGCCTGTTCAATCGGNCCGAGGAACATTTCATATAGNCGGAATGTGTCGGCGCCATATCGNTCGATCACATCGTCAGGNTTTACGACATTAAANAAAGATTTTGACATTTTTTCAATGGNTTGACCGCATANATATTTGCCGTCNTCCAGTTCGAAAGTGGCATCTTTATATTCTTCTCGCCAAGCTTTAAANCCNNCAAGATTTAGTTCTTTATTTTGGACTAAATTAATATCTACGTGAATCGGNGTGGTTTCGAATTTTTTTCTTAAGCCATGAGATACGAATTTNTTGGTACTNTTTACNCGATAAACGAAGTGGGATTGTCCTTGAATCATNCCTTGGTTGATAAGTTTTTTAAATGGCTCCTCTTCACATGCTATGCCCAGATCATATAGGAACATATTCCAGAAACGAGAGTACAGCAGGTGGCCNGTNGCATGTTCNTTACCACCAACATAGAGATCTACCGATCGCCAATAATCATTCTTGTCTTTGGCGACAAGNGCNTCCTCGTTATGNGGATCCATATAGCGAAGNAAATANGCTGANGAACCAGCAAAACCTGGCATGGTNCTTAATTCAAANGGGTCTCCATTANNGGTCTGCCAATNATCAGCCCTTCCNAGNGGNGGNTGACCATCTTCCGTCGGTAGATATTTATCTATCTGGGGTAGTTCCAGNGGNAANTCTTTGATGTCGAGCATTTCGGGAATTCCATCNCGATAATAGACTGGGAATGGTTCTCCCCAATAACGTTGTCTACCAAAAANAGCATCNCNTAGACGATAATTTACCTTNCGTTTACCTAGGGCCTTGGNNTCGATATCTTCAGTAATATGAGAGATCGCTTTNTTTACCGACATNCCATTAATAAGTTCCGAATTGATNACCTTGCCTTCTTTAGCTTCCGTAGGGCCNTCNGATATATCACCTTCAATNACTTGAATGATAGGTATTCCAAAGTGCTTAGCAAAGTTCCAGTCGCGCCCATCGTGAGCAGGGACAGCCATGATAGCCCCAGTTCCATAACCCATCAGAACATAATCACTGATCCAAATAGGTATTTCTTTTTGGGTGTAAGGATGAAGGGCGAAAGCCCCTGTGAAGACGCCTGAGATCTCTTTGACATTAGTCATTCTTTCCCGCTCCGTTTTGCTTTTTACAGCATCAAGGTAAGCGTCGACTTCNGTTTTTTGATCTTCTGTAGTGATAGCGGCTACTAGTGGATGCTCTGGGGCNAATACCATATAGGTTGCGCCAAANATTGTATCTGGCCTGGTGGTGAAAATATCCATACCCTCGTTATGACCTTTNATAGCCCAAGTCATTTCCGCCCCGATGGATTTGCCGATCCAGTTTCTTTGGATTTCTTTNAGGGATTCTGTCCAGTCGATANGATTGAGGCCTTCCAGNANTCTCTCNGCATAAGCGGTGATTCTTAGAGACCANTGCATCATTNTTTTCTGTTCTACTGGATGTCCNCCTCNGATAGANAAGTTTTCNCTAATTTCNTCGTTGGCTAAAACCGTTCCTAATGCTGGACACCAATTCACCATACTTTCTGCCATGTAGGCGAGGCGGAAGTTGTCCAGGATTTGTTTTTGCTCTTTATTATTTTTCTGCTGCCATTCTTCTGCTGTAAATGCGTCTGTCTGGTCATTACCATCAAAGCCATTGGTGGTGAATTGGTCAACCAGATGTGCGATGGGGGCAGCTTTTTGTTGATTTGCGTCATAGTAATGTTCAAATAGTTGGATGAACGCCCATTGGGTCCATTTATAGTATGATGGTTCGCAGGTTTTGAACTCACGGCTCCAGTCGAAGCTAAAGCCAATACGATCCATTTGCTGTCGGTATTTGGCAGCATTCTTCTCGGTCGTTATTTTAGGGTGCTGTCCTGTTTGAATAGCATATTGTTCTGCGGGAAGTCCAAAAGCATCATAGCCCATCGGATGCAATACGTTGAAGCCCTTTAGCCTTTTGTATCGGCTGAAGATATCAGATGCGATATAGCCTAAAGGGTGACCGACATGGAGTCCTGCCCCTGATGGGTAAGGAAACATATCCAGCACGTAGTATTTGGGTTTGGAGCTGTCTTCTGTAACTTTGTAAATTTCTTGTTCGTTCCAGAAGGATTGCCACTTTTTTTCTATTTTTTGGGAGTTATAGCTCATAAAATCCAGACTTCTTCTTCAGTTGCCGCCCTGCCTGAAAGGCTGGGGTGGGTTTGATCGTAATATGTGGTTATCATAGAGCTGGTCTCACCATACATCAAGAGCTGACCTCCCCATTTAACACAGAAAAAAGTAGTTTTTAGCGCCTTATTGACGCGGTTTTCGCACTGTGATATACCAGTTAAGCACTTCTGAGCCTTCACTTCCTCAGTTCAGGCTGTCTTCCCCCTAATATTCTTGTTGAAATTTACGGAGCGATCATGAAACTGTTACATTTTCTCCCTCTCATAACCGCATTTTTTGTGTCATGTAATCCACCAGAAGGTGACTACGAACTAGACTACGCTCACGCTCCTGGAGCCAATGCTTCGCTGTCCCCATTGGGGGGCATTAAAGTTTTACAAAGTGATGTGAAATTTGATCAGGATCTTTACAGTGTTTGTGTTCGCGGTGGTAACCGTTTTATCTCTGACAAAAACCTACTTTTGGAAACTCAACTGGCTTATGCAGCGTGGTTGTCTGCCGCAGGGCATACCGAAAGAGAGTGGGAATTATTTTCTTTTGAACTTGCGGATGATTGTCCAGATAATCAGGAGTATTTAGGAGCTGTTGTATTGCTGGACGAGGGGCTTGATGCAGGTTCTAGCGAGCTTAATAGTTTTCCTGAATCCAGAATCATTTGTCAGCGGTCCGGCTATTCATATAGCTGTAGCGCTCAATCAGGTACAGTAGGACTCGGTCGTTGGGGGGGAGCTGGTTATAGTTACAATCCGCGGACAGGCAAGTGGATTGCTATCACTTCATATAACCAAGCACGAGCGACGTTTAGTCAGAACATTGATTGGTACTCTTTGGCAGAACATCTGACTGGTAATGAGCAATTATCCCAAGCAGATAAGGATGATATAATCGCTTCTTATGAAGCACTTAATGATAGTGACAAGAACTTTGATGAGCTAGTTAAGTTTAATAAGAAGCTGGCCAACAAGAAACTTATTTCGGCTAAAGATAAAGAGTTCTCTCGCTTATTCGGTGAATTTCAGCGGAGTAATAATGCTAAACTTAACAAAGTATATAAACCTAAGTTAGGTTTATATCACGTTTTGTTACATGAAGTTGGTCATAATTTTGGCATGCTTCATGCTCATGAAACGCAGCCACCTAGTTTTATTTCTGTAGAAACTGATGGTTTAAAGGTAAAGATCGATGGACGTACGCAATATGTTGCGACTATGGCTTATGGAGAGCCATATATGTATCTCACTGCTGATGATATAGCTGGGGTCAAGAGCATGCGTAAGGATACGGAAGAGTATTTAGCAAGTAAGCTATAGAGATTTCTTGTTACATTAAACTAGCAAAAAGCTCAATTCTGACCTTAAAAAGTCCCTCTGATGTCCAAAGGGACTTTTTTATGTATTTTGAAGATCACCATCTAAACTCAAAGGAGCTCTTTACTTGATGAGATGATTCTAAGAGACAGGCTGAATCGATTACAGGGTAAGTTTAACTCTGTTTCTAGTAACTTGGTAAAACTGGATTTTTGATTTGATATTATGAATAAAGGTCCCTAAATTGTATGAATCAGCTTACCGGTGCTTAAATTTTTGACATGATCTACCAAGTTACAAAGTATTACAATTCCACAATACATTTTTACCAGATTTTTTATATAAAGGACCTTGGATATGCTCCATCTGCTTTTGTTATATCCTTCTTAGTCTTGATGTGAAAAAATTATCACTATTTAAAAGTCACCGCAATATTCATCACGTCATCAATTTGTTAATAAGGTCTAGATAAGCGAGAGTTAGGTTTCTATAATGAGGAATAAAGTCATGAAAAATTCATCATCCCTGATCAATTTTGTGAAAAGGGTAATTATGATGTTACTGATAGTTAATACTTCAACATCATTATATGCCAATACTAAGAGTAAGAAACTATCCCTCGATGAACTCAAATCGATTGCTGTTGAACAGAGTCCATACCTGTCAGGACAAAAGTCAGCTATCGCAGAAACAGAGGCAGAAGTGGCGGTTGCAAAATCAGCGGCTTTACCGACTGTTTCTCTAGAATCACGCTATTCACGTTATTATAATCCAACTCAGGCGACAGTTTTCACTCCAAATGGACTAGTTGCGGCCGATATTAAAAAAAAATATGGATTGGAGTCATCTTTAACCATATCTCAAGTGGTATATACATTTGGTAAGATTAAGGGCGCTCTCGCCGCTGCTGAAGCGGCCACTCGGTTAAGTGCTAATAGCTATGTTAATGCTGAGGTGGATTTAGAGTTAAATGTAGCCAAAGCATATTATGGTGTTCTACTTGCTGAAAATACTGAAAGTATCTTACAGGATTCATTGAATAACGCACGTTCAAATAAAAAAATCTTTCGTCGTAGGTTCCGCTCAGGTCGAGTCCCTCAGGGGGATTTATTACGATTAGAAAGGGATATTGTTTCCCGTAAACCTAATGTCGATAGTGCATTGCAACAAAAACAAAAATCTTATCAGAGTCTGAAGATGCTTGTGGGTTTTCCGTATACTTCCGATCTTAAGCTATCAGGATCTTTAACGCCTTTTGGTTCACTTCCTCCAAAAAATAAAGCCATTGATCAATTAATGAAATATTCACCTTCCATCAAAATGGCATCTGATTATGTAAAAATTCAGAAAGAAGCCTATGGTATTCAGCGAGCTTCGCGCTGGCCTG
>PBRN01000165.1 GCA_002725955.1 Pseudobdellovibrionaceae bacterium | reverse complement strand
GCACCAAATGAGACACAGCAATCAGAACCAGAAGACCTTGATTTTAAAATCACAGTTACTTATGATAAGGATATAGGAAACACGATTCGCAAGGCACAATCAGAATTGATCTACCCGCAGCAAGATAGTGATTGCTTTGGTGGAGACACAGTTTGCCGTAATCAACTAGACCTTTATGGCTTCAACTCTTCAAACAGGGATTCTAAAGATGAAGACTCTCAAAACACTAGCTCTGAGGGGCTTGATAACCGTCAGGCTGGAGATTGCCCGTCGGAAATGGATTGCATCTGGTTATCTCTAACCGGCTATACATTCAGTGAAAATGAGGATAAGGATGGCCAATGGACGATTTCCGTACGCAACGAAAATGTGAGAGACATAGCAGTTGAATCATTAGTCATTAGGTTGGTTTACAGGTGACCAAAGTGGCATGCTGAAGGCCAATATGCCGTATTCACACAGCAGAGTGCGCGTCGCGGTCTTCAAATAGGGGATTCTAGTCGGGCGACCAGCAAAGGAGTGAAATTCATGGGTTCAGAATGGGAAGACAAAAGCAAGCCACATCGTAACATCGTGTTTATTGGACACGTTGATCACGGTAAGTCGACCACAGTAGGTCGTCTACTACTCGACTCGGGTCATATAGAGGCCCACGTTATTGAGAAGAACGATAAGTTGGCTGCCGAGCACGGTAAGGCTGGTTTCGGACTTGCATACGTTATGGATGGACTCAAAGAAGAGCGTGAGCGTGGTATTACTATCGACGTTGCTCACAAGGAATTCTTTAGCCCTAAGTATTACTGGACTATCATCGATGCGCCAGGTCACCGTGATTTCGTAAAGAACATGATCACTGGTGCTTCACAAGCAGATACCGCAGTTCTTCTGTGTGCTGCTAACGACGGTGTTAACGCCCAGACCAAGGAACACGCTTTCCTAGCTCGTGTTCTTGGAGTTAGCGAGTTAATCGTATTGATTAACAAGATGGATATTTCCGGTGTCAACTGGTCCCAAGAAAAGTACGAAGCTTCCAAGACTGAAATGACCAATCTACTAAAGATGGCTGGATTTGGTTCCAAGCTTGCAGATATCCCAATGATACCTGGAGCGAGCCTAATTGGAGACAACGTTTTCAAGAAGTCTGAAAACATGTCTTGGTATAATGGTCCAACACTTTTCGAAGCAATCGATGCAGCAGCAATGCCAAACAAGCCTCTAGACAAGCCTTTGCGCTTGCCTATTCAGGATGTTTACAAGATTGGCGGAATAGGTACTGTCCCAGTCGGTAAGATTGAGACTGGAGTCTTGCATTCAGGTAAGACCGTAGTTTTCAACCCAAGCCAGAAGTCTGCTGAGGTTAAGTCGATTGAGATGCACCACACAATGGTTGACAAGGCTGAACCTGGAGACAACGTTGGTTTCAACGTCCGTGGACTTTCTGCAACTGACATCCGCCGTGGTGACGTTGCTGGATATACAGACACCGCCCCAACTTTCGTGCGCCACGACGAAACTTTCGTCGGACAGATTCAACTTATGGATATTCCAAAGGCTGTTTCAGTAGGATACACTCCAGTATTCCACGCACACACCGCACAGGTCGCAGTTCGTTTCATCGATCTTCTAGAAAAGACCAGTAAGGGTCAGAAAGAAGCTAACCCTTCTTTCCTCAAGACCGGTGACGCAGCAATGATTCGCTTCCAACCTACCAAGCCAATGGCAATAGAGGAGATGGCAGTCTTCCCTGAGTTGTCCAGATTCGCTATCCGCGACATGGGTAAGACCGTCGCTGCTGGCGTATGTATCAAGATTGAGAAGAAGTGAAGTCTTAATCAATTGGTGACAGTAGGAGATAGTGAGTAAGATGGCAGCGGTTACAATCATCAAACTAACAGGTGAAAACCATCGAGACATCGATCAAGTTGCAACTCAGATTAGAACTATTTGTGACACCGGTGGTATCGCAATGCGAGGACCGATTCCTCTACCAACTCGAAAACTGGTTGTACCCTGTCGTAAGGCTCCATCCGGTGAGGGTAGTGAAACCTACGACCATTGGGAGATGCGAATTCACAAGCGCCTGCTTGAGATGGACATCACCTCAGGGAAGGATGAGTCCGCTCTACGTCAAGTTGCTAGAATCCCAATTCCAGACACTGTAAGTATTGAACTTTCAATGCGCTCAATCAGTTGAATATAACAATCGCTTGTAATTAGCATTGTTAATACAATCTAAAGCGGTGCAGCGGTAGCTACACTAGACTCGATTAGGTAGTTGGCAATACTCTGTTCAACAAAGTGAATATCACCTGCTTGCATTAAGATTTCATCTTCTCCAATCCAGATTGGGTCTGGCATTGTTTGTAGAACTCTGATTCGTAACATTTCATTTTCTTGAATGATTTCGTCATCTTCTTTGACACTATCTTCACTACTTTCAGCTTCCGCCCAAGCATCGAAATCAAGTACAGGTCTCGATTTAGTAGGTGCTAATTCAGGTGTTGCTCGATGGGAAGATCCTTCAACTGTAGGATTTATTGCAGGTTCAGGAACTGGTTGAAGACCTTCTAATTCAGGATAAGCTTCCAATTTAGCGATTATTTCTTCTTCATCTTCGATTCTCTCATCTATTCTCTCTTCTTGAATTATGTCAAGAGGAGGCGGGCCACTCCCTGTCAAACCGCCAGGTTCCTCACTCCATTCATCTAGTTGTGTAGTACCAGGCGCATGAGTCGAAACCCCTGTCCTCTCAGTAGCGGTTCCTTGCTGAATCGCTTGCCACCCTACATCTTTCTTGAACAGATTAACTTGCTCTATGAGGTTGGAATAGAATGTTCTTTCTTTGGGGTCGTGACGTGTCCAATCCATTGGCGTCAGACTGTTATCACCGCCTGATCTAAACGATGAACTGGCTGCATGTTGAAGTAATGCAACCAATCTTCTTCTAGCCAAGTCATTAGCAGTTCTACGGATATTGGCCTGTCTTTTCTGTAGGTTTTGTAAACGTAAATCAGGTCCTTGCGAATGGTATTGCTGATGTATTTCTATTTCTATGGTGTCCAATAGTAGACCGACCTTACTCCAGAAATCATTTCGCGGTAAATCGATTGGTACACTACGGTCTGTTTGCTGACGCAGTGCTGCGAAAAGTTGCTCTTCAACCTCTTTGGCGACGAGGTCAGTGAGTGGGCCACTCTCTGCCATCACGCCAAAGGAGTAAGAGGCCATCTATCAACTCTCACCTTACAATGATAATCACCAGAGGCGAGTGTTCAAACATGTTGGCTTTGAGTCCACCTCCGGTGGACTCGATGAGAGCGGTTACAATAATCGTACTAATCCTTCTATTCAGCCCACTTTCATCCGCAGGAACCGCTGTATGGCTTGGGCCGGAGAAATTACCGGTAAATCCATCGTTAAATCCTCTTAACGAATCTATCGAAGGATGGATTTTACCCTCAAATGAAACCATTACTTCATCAGCATTCTCAGTAGAGCCTTTATTCGCTCCAGCAGCAGATAATGGAAGTCATTGGTCAGCAGATACCACTCCCGGATTTAGCACAGGTGCTCATAATGGAACTATTTCACAAAGAGATTACGGCTTAACCTTGGCAACAATCGATACAATCGATCAGTTTAGCGAATTTAATTCTGGACGAGAGACTTTCATCGACCTTTGGCCTCGCGGCAACAACTCCTCGATTTGGAAGCCGGTAAATCTGAATGACAACAATGGTCAATGGTTGCCTGATTTGGCAATTAGCGGTAATACTGTAGCGGGAACGAGTCTTGGAACTAACCTTAGTGGTGAAAATGAGGCCTATCTTCAAACTAAAACCTGGATATTGCCTTCTTTGGCAAAAAATCTGACCTTTTCTTTCCAAAGTTGGTTAAGTTTAGGCCAATCAGATGCAGCCTGGATTGAATTGTCTCTAGACGATGGCCTTTCTTGGACTGTTCTTGAAACCGATGACTATGATGGATATTCAACTTTGAGTGGAACCAATGCATGGTCAGGTAATCATTCCCAATGGGAGTTACAATCTCTGGTACTGGACGAGTTCCCACAATTGAACACCTCATTTAGTCTGACAGTTAGATTCCAGATACACACAGAAAGCAATTGTTCAGGCTGGTTTATTGATGATATAACTTTGAGCAATGAGGGGGACCAAAAAGGCGCTTGGTTTCATGGTAATCTCAATGGTCATTATGCTGCTGACGCCCATGGCCGTTTAGTAATGCCAATCAATCTCAGTTCCTATACAGGCCCACTACAACTGAAGTATCAAACCGATTGGGATATCGCAGGTAGTTACCATGACAATTTGAATGTATATTTCAGTCTCGACAATGCCAGCACCTGGACTCTTATCTCTGGGCCATTGGGTATACCGGGTAGTGGAATTGGATATAGTGGTAAAATCTATACTCAACAATCACTTGGTTGGCGAGAGATAATTCATGATTTACCAATAGGCACATCCACGCATATAAATGCCGGCAATGCCTTGTTTTCATTTGAGGTTACAACAGACTCAATCATCAATTTTGGAGGTCCTTCTGCTGACGGTTGGGAGGGAGTAATGGTCGATAGCCTGATGATTATTAGCGGTGCAAATAGTCCAACTGCAAGTCAACACCTTGTCTATAATTTTACAACGAGTGATGAACAAAGTATAGTCAATGTCACCAATATGAGTAATCAATGGCAATATGTCACTAACTATGGTGATAATCCACCACTTCTCGACAAAGATAGTCTGGAGGAAACTCGTTTTATCGAAGAAGGATGGTTTGTACATCACGAGTATGGGGTTGCTCCGTGGGAACAGGGAGTGGTCAACTCCAACGGAGGTTATGGGCCGATTTCTTGGCTGACACAAGATAGTGGAATAGCCATGGATTTAGATGGCGATTATGAAGCCAATACTTGGTCACACCTCATCTCTCCGCCTTTCGAAATACCCTCAAATTCATCTTCACGATTTAGACTCGACCATTGGGTTTGTACAGAAGCCGCTTATGATGGTGGAGCGGTATTCATCTCAGAAGATGGAGGAGTTAGTTGGCAGTATTTTGGTGATAACCAAAGTGGTTTTTATGACCAAATAACCTACGTCAGTAGTTTTTCACCATTTTACAACCATGGGATTTTCGATGGTTCCTCCAATCCATCAGCTTGTAGTTCTAAAACAAAACCATTCAACACTTCGACTGTAGAATTAGACTATTATTCAGGCAAAGAGGTTATGTTTCGTTATTCATTTTATTCTGATCCGTATGTAGAAGGCGACGGCTGGTACATTGACATGACCGGTGTCCAGACCGATATACACGAGATGAGTGGCAATTGGACCAGTCCGATAATAGATGTCGATGAAATGGGCTGGGGGACACTTTCAGCTCTTGCTTATACACCTCAAGGTACTTCGATTAATGTAGACGTTCTAGCAGCAGATGGGACTGAATTAGAAGGATGGACAAACCGTAGTTTACCTCTGGACATAGAGATTTCAGCACTCGAACACCCGCGTTTAATCTTCCGTCTTAATCTAATAAGTACCAATGAATTGTTAACTCCTCTAGTCGATAGTTTACATCTTGGCTCTAATATCTATCTCAGCCCTTCAGATGTGGACTCATTAGGAGGTAATGTCGAGAGTAAGATTTTCTACAACGATGGCCAAAGCCCCATTGTAATGACTAAAAACACTACTTTATGGCGAGCATTCAATACCGTTGACATCACGTGTAATGGTGATAATCTAAGCATTGAGATTCTGGATGAAGCAATGGTAATCAGGATGGCAGGTGACCCTGAAACTCCTCATTCATACGTAAATACCGGAAATTGTCCAAAATCATCAGTATCACTGTCGGATATTACCAATAGATTATCGGTGCAAATAACAATTCAACCAGGGGGCTGGTTCCAATCTTTAGCTCTTGAACCTCAAACTCTTTTGCCGCCAAATAATGTATCACTCACTCTCGGAGATAATGATGTCCCTGTATATTCGTGGCAAGGAGTGATGGGCCAAAGAAACTTCATCGATAAGGTAATTATCGATGATGTTGATATTGGAATCACCAATTTAGTCGCTTTTAATCACTCAGTACAAGGTTATGCACAAATCTCACTCTCTGTCATAGATGATGAACCAATCGAAAACATCACACATGACTGGGATGGCTCCTATTCGGGAGGAATTATTTTCGATTCTGGTAATGGTATTCAATTTCTTTCAGTAGACACTGCTATCAGCGAGAATTATAATGATACGATATCTGGAATAAGTCACAAAATGAAGCGATTTATCTGGAATATCACCTCAGGTTCTCCATTCGATTTGTCGCTATCGAAAGCCAACGTAATTTGGCGATGTAGCCATCATTTCACAATTCCAGAAGCGACTATTTCAGCATCATTAACAGACAACGGAGATGGTAGATCTTCACTTGATACTCACCTAAGTACAGATAGAGGCGGTCTGAGTCTTAATGGCACAATCGAACATCTTCCAGCAATTACCGATGAATGGCTAGAGATACCAGACTCTACAATCTATCCAAAACAGATTTTCACTGCAATAAGTCGACACGAAATACTAGAGGGGTCAACTCCTCTAAGNAATATTCGNCTTCACCTTTCNNCTAGTGGTTCCGAGNATGATTCAGTTGCGGTTTTCGATATTGATAGGNTGACNNCAGGGGGGAGATTCAAACAGATTACTGGTTCATCACAAGCTATTATTGATCACGGTAATAGTTCTTTNACAATCGAGGGNAATATAATTGTTGTAAATTGGTCNATAATAGCACAATGGNATTTTGATGACATTTATCGNTTATATTGGTTAGTTAGNGCTTGGGATGATAATGGATTGCGCCTAGGGCCNGCNAGTTCTAGTTCAGGCGGTGGCCAATATACAGCAGTCGAGAACGATTTAGAAGTCATCCATTTCACTGCAAATAGTGCGACTGAATCACTACATGACCGTTCATCATCATCATGGCCAAATGAGGTTGCTTACAATAGCAGTATTACTGTATCTGGTAAAGTTAGACTTTCAGGCTCTAGTGATAATTGGATTGGAGGCGATGAGGTACAACTATCGATTGAAATCAGTGAAGAAAACTCCAGCAATATTCTCGATCAGTGGTTGGTTGATGTTTCAGAAGATGGTAGTTTTTCTAGCGTGATACAGACTCCTGATATGGGGATTATATCCAGTGGAACAAGGTTGGTAATCACTCCAAGAATATTGGAATATGGCCCGCGCTCTGTGGCCAATGGGGAACAAGTGGACGATACCGATGTACTTCAACAAGTGATTATCGTTCATGATGAAGACCCACCATCTGCTATTGAATTATTTGTTGTCGCACCTGGAGGCAACCAGATTGCAGATGGGCATATATGGCACCCTGGCGCTGATATTCCGTTAAGGTTAGTCATCGAGGAGAATTTACGTTTGTCTGAAGTCATACAGATGTGGTTAGATGTGGGAGATGGAAATTATCTTAGCCGAGTAGTTAATGTTCAATCAGAAAGTACATCTCAGGTTTTAGATTTACCATTGATCGACGAGAACACGATTGTCCTTGATTCATCATCTAAAGGAGAAGTAAGAGTATATTTCACTGGTTTGGACCATTCTGGAATTCAATTAATCGATGGGGGTTCAGCAGAGGAGCCGATGGCAACTGTCTATTATCATCCACGCTTCCAAACCAGTATACCTGCGGACACCTTGAGTCTTGATGCCATTGATCGAGTGCTTTATCCCGGGGAGTCACATACCTTTTCATTCGATTTGATAGATGAAAATGGAATTGAAAGTATCGACCTTATCCGATTAGACTTAATTGACAATAATGATACTAATAGTTGTAGGATTGAGTGGATAATCTGGTCAAATGAAGTTGTATATGACGAATTATGTTTCATCGATAAACCTAGGGCTAATGCTGTAAAAAAGCAATTATTACAAAGGTGGACAGTTTCTTTTACATTTGAATTATCATGGACTAGTGATAATTTTAATGGCTTGGTTAAAACTCCTTCATTACAAATAATCGACGAAAACAATCCTTTAGGTCTAGGCTATGAGGGTATAACTCCGTTAGATTGGACAATTAGTGACGGCATTACCTTAGAAATTAATGATGTAATTGATACTTCAGAACCTTTTGGTATGATTGTTAATGATACATCATATCTATCTGCAACCGATATAATTGAAATTGAAATCATGGTATTTCATCGCGACACCAATATCTTAGCCAAATATCTCCCAGATAGGGTGGTTGAAATAAAATTATCAGGAGGGTTGCAAGATATTGAGACATTCGCTAATCTGGATAATAATGGCACAATAACTGTAATTTCTAATCTTTCGGAAGTTATTTTCCCTGACCCTCAAGCACGTATTAGTGCAACTTTGATAACATTATTACATGATAGAGAACTCTCATCAGACAGTATTGATTTGATATTTGATACATCATCCCCAACTCTTCATTATTCTGAAAACTTGACGCTTATTCGTTCTGATTCACTTGATGAATTATTAGTATATGTTGTACTAAAGGACGAGCAAGGTTTGGATGGCGATCAATTGATTCTACATTGGCTATATGCTCGTGACGGTGTGGTTTTAACTGAAACAGAATCTTCAGTGATTATTTATTCTAACCAATGCGATTTGCTTGAGTGTGAATATTCAGCAGTAGTTGATATTAATTCTTCACGTGGGGATGAATTGACAAAAGCAGACCAAGTTTTATTTTGGTTTAGTGGCAGTGATGCCTCTGGTCGCTCAATAAAGGGCATGGGTTCCAATTACTCTAATCCAATTCTACCACGAATCACTTGGATAGCGTATGAGCCAGTGCTGTTAGATATTGAAACAACTCCCTATCGTCCATATCTTGGCCAAATAATTACTATCGAAATCGAATTGGCGAATCGCGGTATTTTAGATGGTTCGTCTAATATCTCAATAATTGACGGTGATGGCAAGGTTTTATTCGAAGAAAACCATAACTTATCCAGCATACCAACAATAATTTCCTTAGAAATAGAAGCATGGAAACCAGGTAGATTAGGCCTTTCATTGGTTATAGACGATAATGATCCAATACCATTACCACTTGCAGATGTTTCTAGTGAGATGGAGGATATCTCGAATCAGGAAAGCAAGATGATAGGACTTGGAATCCTCTCTGTGATTTCAGCAGGGCTAATCCTATTCATTGTCGTGATTCGTAAGCGGCAAAATCGAATTAATTGGTATGAGGAAGAGTGATGAATGCACTTCTTCACGCCACGGCACTGCCGAGGTACCCGAGTGGTCAAAGGGGGTGGATTCAAGCTCCACTGCGTAATGCTTCACAGGTTCAAATCCTGTCCTCGGCACCTATCGATTAGCCTTCTAATCGGTCGATAATTTCATTGATTACAGGTTCTATTGCGGCCCCATGCGGTAAATCGGAAGTAATGCTCGCAACTTTTTGTAAGGAAGGAAAGGAGCCACCAACTGCTATTGAATGGTGAACCAGTTCAAACATAGGAATGTCATTCGGTGCATCACCAATAGCCAAAACATCTTCCGGCGAGATATTCATCATCTCAAGACCTACAGTCAACCCTTCACCCTTGTTTATCCATGGTTCCATTAAATGAATGGCAAATCCGGTTTTGACAACTGAAAGATGGCTCCATTGGCTATTAGATAATTCATCACGGATTGCATCGAGATCTTCATCACTCTTGAGGCACCATTCGCTTTCCCTCCAAGCATTCGTAGTAATTCCTTGTTCATCCAGGCCTTCTATTTTTGTCGATAACCATTTTGCAGCATTTTTAGCCTCGTTACCATCTGCTCTTAGTAAGGGTTCAGAATTAGGATGCCATACGACTCCTCCATTTTCACAGACCATGACTCCACTCAATTTTATGAAACGCCAAAGGCCATAGACAATCGCTCTAACATTTCCAGTACACAAGATAACAGGAATCCCAGCAGCCTCAATTCTGCGAAGAGATTCAATTGCACCAGTATGCAGTACTTTACTATCGTCGGTGATAGTACCATCAATATCGATAGCAATAGCTTTTGGAATCCACCCTTCTGGTAGCCATCTCATTTTAACCCCCAGATGAAAGTAGTGGATGAGGTTTTTGCGTCACTTGTAAAGAAAGACTTGATGTGTAAAAACTTCTGGAGTAATCGTGGCGAAGGGTGAGCCCGATGAGGAATTTCTGTCTCTCGAAGATGAGGTCGAGGTGATTACCAAGAAATCATTTAATCTCAATTCAATACTCCCCAAACCAAAAACAAAACCGGAGCCCGAAACTGTAATCGTGGAAGAACCGGCGATTGAGGCAGTTCCTGCGGCAGAAATTGTTGCAAGTCATGCTGGAGTTCACGTAATGCGATGGCCTCTTACAGGAATGGATTGTCCAGATTGTGCAATGAAAGCAGAAAAGGCTGTTAATAGGCTAAAGCAGGTTAACTCATGCAATGTATCAGCAATAGATGGTACAGTAGAAGTGGAAGTTGATTTCGAGAAAGGACCAGTGGTAAATATCGGTAATGTACTAAAGTCATTAGGTAATCCAGCAGATTTGCCATATGCGGAAATCTTAGGAGTAAGGGCGTCTATTATAGCAAAAAGACATGATATGGAAGTAAAAAATATACCGAGATTGATCAAACGCCAACCAGGTGTAATCGAGGTAGAAATCACAGAAGATGATCGAATTATTTTGCAGATGGTCGATCAATCTGATAGTGAATTAATCAAGGCTAGAGATTTAGCACTTGAGGACTTGATAGGTACTGAATTAAGGCTTGGAGTTGCAACTTCGACACGTATTACATCAGATCAATGGCGATTGATTGGTGCGGGTGTGGCAATTCCGATTTTCATTCTCATTGTAATAATGGAATTATTATCGGTTTCAACAAAAATCAGAGCAGCAGTTGGCTTAACTGGAGTTTTAATTGGTGGCCTGAAGATGTTTTCAGAAGCATGGGCATCGGTTAGATCTGGACAACTTGGATACAAGGTCCTAACATCATTAGCAGTAGTTGGGGCATCGGTTCTTGGCGCTTGGCAAGAAGCCCTTTTGGTAATCGTATTAGTTGCATTTGCAGAACATATGGAAGGACGTGCTTTGATTAGAGCAAGGAAAGCCATGCAAGGTGGGCTTGACAGGATACCTAGGAAAGCCCGTAGAGTAGTCAAAAAGCCGCCTCTTGCGGGGATTAAGTTGATGATGGCAGGAAGTGCCCCATCCCTTAATCCAGTTCCAAAACCTACCGCTGATGTTGAGGAAATACCAATCGAGATTGTCCAACTGGGTGATATTCTCGAGGTTCGTTCTGGTGGATTGATTCCAGCCGATGGACGTATCGTTGAAGGTAGTGGGTCAGTAGACCGAGCACCGCTTACTGGTGAATCAGTACCGGTTACAGTAGGAAAAGGCGATCAATTACATGCGGGACTTATTCTAACCAGTGGCCCTGTAAGCATCGAGGTTGAGGCAGTTAGAGAAGCCACTAGATTGCATGGCTTGATAGATAGCGTACACAGTTTCCGCGAGAAACCTCCGCGTTTGCAGTCAGCAATTGAAATCTTCATCGCTATCTGGGTGCCATTGGTTTTGGTCGGAGCGGTACTGGTTTGGGTTCTTTTCATGGAACCAAGCGAATGGAAAGTAATCCTTCTTCTATGGGTGGTTGCTTGTCCCTGTGCATTATTATTAGCAGCCCCAATTCCACATGCAGCAGCACTTTCACAGGCTGTTCACAAAGGTGGAATTGCAAGAGGGGGCGATGTATTGGAA
>PBRN01000164.1 GCA_002725955.1 Pseudobdellovibrionaceae bacterium | reverse complement strand
TGGATCTAATATGTTTCCTTTTTATGCATGGTCTGAATCAGAATTTCGTAATCATAGTGCCGGTAGTATGGCTTATTTAGGCTTGCTATTAGGCTTTTTAGTGGTTATGGCATTTTATAACTTTTTCCTTTATCTATCGTTTCGTAGTCGTTCTTATTTATACTATGTTATTTATATTGCTAGCTTTACAATAGTTCAATTAGGGCAGCAAGGTGTTGGTCAACAGTTCTTTTTCACCGATATTGATATTAATTGGATTTCAAATGATGGCCTCCTATTTGGGGTGGAGCTATCGGGCATTTTTGCGATATTTTTCACTCGCCAATTTCTGGATTTGAAGGATAGAGTGCCATGGTTAGATAAGGTCTTTATTGTTCTGGTAGGGTTGGCACTTCTGAATCTCTTGAATTTAGTTGTTTTTGGATACAATAATGCGGCGAAAATAACCACTTTAAATACTTTCTTGACGGATATCGGTTTAATAGTTGCAGGAGTTATCAGTTGTCTCCAGCGTTATCGACCGGCCTATTTCTATACCATTGCTTGGGTCTTGATGTTGGTTGGCGGTATTGGTCAGGTCTTAAAAATAGCAGGAGTGATTGAGCCTAGCCTATTTACTATTTGGGGACAGGTAACGGGAGGTGCTATTGAAGTCCTTCTCTTATCTTTAGCTTTGGCTGACCGCGTTAAACTACTTAATGAAGAAAAACTATTGCTCGAGGAACAGCAGAAGAGAGCCCAACAAGAATTACTGGAAGTTCAAAAGAAAAATATTGAGACTCTGGATCAAAAAGTACAAGAAAGAACCATTGATTTAGAAGAGAAAAATCGTAATATCGGCTCAATGCTGGAAAATCTCCCGCAGGGTATTTTAACGATTGTCCCAGGTATGGTGATTCACCATGAATATTCAAAGTTTTTGGAATCTATTTTCGAGGAAGAGGAATTAGCCGGTAAAAATGCTGTGGATTTCATCTTTAGTGATTCTACTATTAGTGTTGATGTACTATCCCAGATAAGATCTACTATTTTTTCTTCTCTTGGGGAAACTTTATTCAATTATGAGCTCAATGATGAAATATTACCGACAGAGATTACTAAAGTTTTCGGTGATGAGCACAAGAAGTATTTAGAAATCAGCTGGGCTCCGATTGTCAATAATGAAGACTGTGTTGAGAAAATACTAGTCAGTATTAGGGATATCACCACACTGAAGGAACTTGAAGCTGCTTCTGAAGAACAAAGAGAAAGATTAGATCTTATAGGGAATCTGTTATCCATATCGAAAAAGGACTTTGAACACTTTGCCAATTCGACTCTTCATTATTTGGATGAAAACTCAAAAATTCTGAATCTAAGTGAAGGAAATGTGAATCAAAAAATTGATGAGCTGTTCCGTAATATGCATACTGTAAAAGGAAATGCTCGTAGCCTTCGCTTTGGAGAACTCTCAGAGGCTGCCCACATAGCAGAATATAGATATGAACAGATTAGAAAAGGTGAGCTGGAAATTACTGATTTAGAAGTGGCAATAAAGGAATTAGAAAATACTCAGCACCACTTCGACATTATTAAGGATATTAATGATAACACCTTAAATCGCTCTAAAGACCAGAAAGATGATCTATTTGTCGAATTGCTGACAGATATAGAAAAAGAATTGACGAAATTTGAAGAAGAAGGAAGTGGAGGATTTTCAGCTGTTGCTGGAGATATTATCGGAAAAATAAATAGAATTAGCAAAAGTACTGTTGATAGTATCATCTTATCTGTTAAGGAATCTATTGGTGAGATTGCTGAAAGGCTCGATAAAGAGATCCCAATTATTGAAGTTACCGGTAAGGATCTGTATTTTAGCAATGACCAGGAAATCCTTATCAAGGATGTTTTTAATCATTTGATGCGCAATAGTATTGATCATGGGATCGAGACGAGAAAAGAGCGTTCAGAGAAAAATAAATTAATCCAAGGTAAGATAACAATAGAAACCACTTTAGAATCAAATTTCTACACTATGCGTTTTTTTGATGATGGTAAGGGTATTAACCTTGATGCTATTAAACAAAAGGCTGTTGAATCTAAAATGTTAGACCCTTCCCTGAACTGCACTGTTGAAAAAATCATAGAATGTTTATTTAAACCAGGTTTCTCGACTTCAGATGAGGTGAGTGATATTTCGGGGCGTGGTGTTGGGATGGATGCAGCAAAAACCTTTTTGGAGCAAAATGGTGGTAGTATTGACTTGAAGTTTTTTGGTAGCGAGATAGATTCTACTGCTTGTATTCCTTTTTACTGGGAAATTAAAGTTCCTGTCGCTATGGGATCAATTCAGGAAGTTGCCTAAGCCAAGAGTGGGTTTCGCTTTTCTCAAATACATGCTGCATATCGGCATTCTTATTTTTGTTAAGATCAGTGACCTAGAAATTCCAAATAATTGTATATTTTTTAGCTTCTATTATTTGCCATTTGCAGGGTGAAATAGTCACTTTTTGAAATAAAATGTAAAAACATAGGGAATGCAGCTGTTTGTAAGGCTCTTTATGGAGGCAGATCCTTGGCATATCAATTGCTTGTAAATTAGCAGCTCATGGTTCTGGCTATGGCCGTAGGCAAAATCAGCTGGCGCTGAAGGCAGATTGAGCGACATGGCTAACAGGATCCATCTTATCAATTGTTTGAGAAAATAATGAATAAAAATCATATAATCTATCGAATCGCTTCTATAATAATTGTTCTCGGTATCAGTATTTTGGGCTGTAAACAGGTGCAAAATGATTCTCAAATTAAGCAAGAACAAGCCACAGGATGTTTTACTGATCATCTGAAACAGGCCATTGCATTAAATAAATCCAGAGTTAATCAATATGCTGCTATCAGCGACGAAGCTTCACGGAAAGTTTCTCGCTTTCTTATCTTGGCAGAGAAAATCACTTTAGCTGGCTCGCTCATTTATGATCGTTGGGCTAGAAAGTGGCAAGATGAAGGTATTCCGGTTCTATGCGCAGACTTTATTGATATGGATCAGGTCGCACCCTTTACTAAAGGTGAAGTCATTGAACAATCATATGTTTCGCAAAAAACAGAAAATGTTGGGGACAGGCTTAACCAATCCTGGAGGGATAATGGTTGGAATGGATTAAAAACTAGCGTTATCCATGAAATTGAACGGATCGAATCAGCACCGGCTTACCATTGCATGTTGAGACACCTTTTGGAGTCCATCGGGCGTTCGGCTCATCTAGCCCCCCAGTACGAGACGGTCGCAAGTGATCAGGGGCTGCGTAGCCCCCGTCTTTTGATGGAAACATACCTCAGTTTACAGATTAAAACTATCTGGCTAGCAAATCAGCTAGATGATATGGCTGCCCCTCTTCAAGCAGAGGGGATACCGATTATCTGTCAGGATGTGCCTTATATTCCAATAGAAGTGACTCTTGGTGATTATGTTAGAGATTAGTGATCCAGTTTTGGTAACTGCGCCTTGCGTCGAATTCAAAGTTTATCCCTAATGGACCAGGAAGTCTTTGAGATCTGAAATATCCTCGCGAAGCCCAAATCCTATTTCCACCCGTCTCGACTCCTTACAATTATAGTTGCCGCATAAACCATCCTGTTCCGACAAGGGGGGAGCGTTAGCTCTATGCTGACTATTTTCAATAGGTTTCGAGAAACTCATACCTGAGACCGCAATGAGACTGCGAAATTTGTTTTTATGTTTAAACTTACCAAAATCAGGGTTGAAAACGTATTTAGCCACTGCATTAGCTCGATTAACACTCAGATTTAAGTTAAATTGATAGGCTTCACTCTGCGCATCAAATGGATTAACGGATCTTTTTTTAAAGCGCGGTGATGCATGACCTACAATATTTATTTCGGTGACTAATGAGCTGATTTTGGGGTCACTTAGCAATTCTTCGGAATAGATAGGTATTAGTTTTTCCAATTTTGATTTCATTTCCCTTTCCAGGGTAGAGCTTGCGTTGGCAAAAAGATAGTTTTGATCTGAACGGAGAAAGATTTTGCCGGTTTTTTTATCTAACTCCACATCGATACCTAGATTTTCAAAACGGGAGGCCATTTTTGCTGCTATTTTTTGTCTTAGTTTTTTGTGATAGGTTTGATTTTTTAGGTTACTGATTTCACGATTTTTCCCGGCTAGAATCGAGGCCATATCTGAAATTTCCTGTTTTAACCCTGAGTTGGCGGCGTGACTTAATTTGATCGTATCTGACTTTTGATTGATGGCAGCATAAAGACCGGAAATCTTGTCTTCTTGCTGATTGATATTCTTACTTAAATTCTGAATCTTAGTATCTTTCTCAGATACTATTCCATTCATCTGGTTCATTTCTTTTTTCAATGAAACACTTTTTATCTGTGCGGTTTCAGTGTTTTCGACCTCTCGCTCAAGCTTGCTCGTGAGGGATGATATTTGCTGATCTCGCTGATTAATTTTTTGCTCCATCATTTGAACTTTTTTATACAGGTCGTTAATTATTTTGTCCTGATTTCTTATGGCGATATTTTTATTCTCAACCTGTGTCTCCATCGTCTTGACTGCTGCTACTTTAATTTCCTGATCTCTCAGGATATTTTCTACCATGAGTCGTTGAGCATCTATCTGTGTGGTGAATTTTTCAATTTCCTGAGTGCGCTCCATCATTTTTTGTTTGATAGCGTGCATTTGGCTCAGGGATTCTTGCAGTTTTACTTTTGATTCTTGTGCCTTACTTTTTTGCGCATCAGGGACCTTGCCTCCAATAAAGTCATTATATTTTGCGATGACATCGAGGCTTTTTACCTTTGCTAAGTTATGTTTTAAGGCGACTACTACGAACAGCACCAGGAAGATAACGGCTAAAGAAGTAAATAAGTCAGACATGGAGGTCCAAACAGATCCAGCAGAATCCTGTTTCTTTGGTATATTCACTCGTCGAGTCGCAGTAATACGCATAGTTAACGTTTCCTCCTTAGCTAGATTTTCGGAGTATTTGAGACTATGTTAAGTCGGTATTCTGGTAGTCGCTTAAATGATTGGAGTAAAAATTTTCATGTGTCAAAAGTCAAAAAATTAACAAAAAATAAATATAAAAACAGGGTAAATAAAAATATTATTTTACCCTAAGGTTGCTAGCCCTTCTCTCAGAAGCTCGGGTTTTGTTATGCTTATACCGGGCAAGCAGTTTGGTGATTTAGCTGAAGTTCAGGGAGATGGTATGACAGGTAAGCGGCTCTTGATTCCTTCCTTATGTATTCTTTTGTTACCAATAATGGTTAGCCTTCTGGAGATTTCGAGCGGTTATTCGGCTCTTTTGGTCGTCTTGGTTTTGTTATTGACTTGGTTCGTTATTCTTAGCGGCTTAGTTAAACCAGCATCCCTTCCTGAGCTTGAGTTGTGCACCTTTCCTGGTAGTCACTTCGTCGAAAAAGTGCGCTGGTCGATGGATCTGCTGGGACTGGAGTACAGAGAAAGCCCGATGGTGGCAACTTTGGGGGCATTTTTTTTAGGCAGGACCGTACCTCAA
Source organism: Pseudobdellovibrionaceae bacterium (assembly GCA_002725955.1). GTDB lineage: Bacteria > Bdellovibrionota_B > Oligoflexia > Oligoflexales > Oligoflexaceae. The sequence goes on along the minus strand of PBRN01000164.1, from coordinate 3,611 downwards.
TTAAAAATTAAGACGGGGATGGTTCGATCTGTCATTGGAAATTCGCCTGACATCCTGCGTTATCTTTGGGGGTGCTATGGTACTCTCAAAGAAGAAAAAGCATTATTTTTACTTCCCAGTCCAGAGCTGCTTGACCTGGAAAAGCGGCTCGATCGTTATGGGGCTATGCTGCAGGTTTGGGTTTACTATCATTTGGCCCATGAACGAAGATTAACGCTGCGTTTGTGGGGACGTTATAATCCCCATGTTCCTCGATGGCAAAGGTTGATCCTAGTCGTCCTTTATCCGGTTTTACGTTTTTTGATTTTGAAGTCTTTTCGCATCTCTCCACGAGCTTATAAACGTGCCAAGAAAGACATTGAAGATTTGTTAGAAGATCTGAGCAATAAGCTTAGAATTCATCCGGATTCATTATCATCTGGGTCTGCTCTATGCTTTGTTGATGTGACTTTTGCTGCTTTATCAGGCCTTTGGGTCATGCCTGAAGGCTATGGAGGAAAGATGGCTGATTCTATTGCTATCGATGCCTCCACGATGCCAGCCCTTATCAGAGATGATATAGAACTCTGGAATAACCAATATCCAGAGGCTGTTGAATTTGTGAAAAGGTTATACCGTCAACATCGTCAGCAATAGGGGTGAGCCTCGGTATAGGCTTCCTCGTGTGCCAGGAGCCACTTTTTGGTAGGAATACCACCGGTGGCAGAAAAGCCGGTAAGCTTGTTCCCCGATGACAGAACTCTGTGGCATGGGATAATAATCGGTATTCGATTTTTGCTCATAGCTTGGCCAATGGCTCGGGCGGCACCTTTAGCCTTCATTTTTTCAGCCAGCATCCCATAGGTAATGGTTACCCCATACTTTACCATCATTAACTCTCGGTATGCTCTTTGTTGGAAAGGGGTTCGTTCTGAGAGATCGATCCTCACCTCGTCAAAGCTTACCGTATACCCTCTAAAATATTTATCGATCAGGGTTGCAATTCTTTTAGCCTCAGAGCTTTCGGCCAAGGGGGACAAAGGACCCGTGGCGCATGCTTTGGTTATGGCTTCAGGGCGGGTAAGGATGGGAATCTCTAGAGAAAAAAGCCCGGCAGATCGCAGGCTGAAGAACCCCCAACCTCGCTGAGATTGAATTAAGTAGCATTTAGTCTCTTGGCCCTGACTCATATCACTTTTCTATAGTTGTTAAGGATTGATAGCAAACCAGAGTTGTTTTTTAGTATTCTCGTTACTCCAATCAAACCCGTCCTAGTATCTGATTAGAAACGGTTTTTTTGGCACCAGATCCCAAGAGAGAGCAGTGCCCATAAAGTACCNTGGAAGCAGCCACGATAATACTGAGTAGGGTGACCTAGCCATCCTTCTATACCCGGAAGAGCCTCTCTCACCGCNGGTGAGTCNATAATATAGCTTTTGAGCGTATCAGAATGCTCGTTCATTAAAGGCCTCAAGCTACCGAATGGAAAAGTACTTTTACGCCGTTTGACGATGGCCTGATCCATATTGGTTTCNCCCCACCACCTNAGGATTTGTTTGGTATTGCTGCGNCCNGGCCAACGGCTGACTCGACAATGTCTTGGCAGTTGGACCAAAAACTTAACCAGGTCACGGTCAAGATAAGGCATTCGCAGTTCGGTGGATGAGGACATGGCGACGGAATCAGCAAAAGATAAAATATTTTCCGAAAGNAAAGTATGAATCATAACNTTTTGCATGGANTCCAAGTCTGANTGTGGGTTTAGNCTGGAGTCATANAGCTTGTCGATACTGGATAAGTATCCAGTAGCANCNGTNGCTAAAGCAGGGCGAAGAAATATCTGATGAATGTCGGTNGTTGGNAGTGGGCGNTGGATTAAGTAACGGGCAGCTGAAGGNGCTGTCGTTGCATTTGCCCGACGGAANGCTTCNCTTCTGTTATCNAAAGGCTCAGCCCCAAANAGGAAACGATCCAGCGGCTTNTGCATTAAAGATTGNGGCAACCAAGCGAATTTTCTTAGNGTTTGNAGTCTAAANCGTTCCTGGCTTAGGCGNTAACCNCCAATTAGCTCATCNGCGCCATGNCCGCAGAGAAACACCGTNGCCATCTTTTTAGCNTTATGGAGTAAAAACCAAGTNGCCAGAGATGCTCCATCTCCCACNGGTTCGCAGAAATCTCCGAANGCTTCTGGCATCCGNTCGACCCGTTCTTTTGATGACACCTTAAGGAGGAGNCGAGTNAGATTCCCTTCGGTTTCAGTATCATGCCCAGGGTTAAGTNCAGAGGTATCTGCTGAGGCTTCATAAGTGATGCATGGTAACTTTTTTCCCATACTACTAATGGTCGAGGCGATNGCNTTNCTGTCNATGCCATCACTNAGCAGNAGGGCTACNGGGACGTCACTCACGAGGCAACGGTTTACNGCCTGCTTAAATAANTGATCGAATTCGTCTACCAGGTCTTCTTTAGACGCTTTGTTGTAGGTATCATTGGAGGTAAATTGCAGATCGTACCAGGGTTTNGTTGCAATGCCGTTTTTATCAGCTTTAAGCCAATGCCCTCCAGGGAGCTTAAAAGTATCTTTNACTACNGTCCGTGGGCTAATCACGTAACGCATGGTTACGAATTCTTCCATACTCTGAGGATCNAGCTCCTTAGGGACTTCATGGTAAGTNAGTAAGGCCCCCAATGATGATGCNAAGGCCACACGCCCATTTCTCGCATAGTAGAATAGNGGCTTTTCTCCAAATCTGTCTCGGGTNAGCCAAAGGGTTTCTTCCTTNCGATCATAGACTGCGAAAGCCCATTGTCCTACNAGTTTAGANAGTGTGTCTGCCCCCCATCGGGACCANGCTTCAACCAATATTTCGGTGTCGGTGCTNGTCTGAAGNTGCTCNTCGGTTAGTTCAAGTTCATCTTGAATCTCTTTAAAATTATAGATTTCACCNTTNAAAGAAATAACATAGCGNTGGCAGTGACTTATGATTGGTTGGTTGCCTCGATCNGACAAATCGAGAATTTTCAGTCTCCGGTGCCCCANNGTNATTGGTCCTTCATGCCAGAATCCTTTNGCATCAGGTCCTCTATGCTCTAATTGACTTAGCATAGTNTCCACTGCTGCNGATTGGTTTTCCGTTGATTTCAAGTTGAAAACGCCTGCTATGCCGNACATGGACAACCTCTTTGATAGTGAAGTATTGAGATAAACGGGTGGGGATGTTACCTGCTTTTGGATAATAATTCCAGAATAGCTTACTGAAATGAGGTGTTTGTCTGCCTTTTAGGCCTTTATTGACTGAGTTTTTTGCTTTTGATTCTGATCTTGGTTTGATTAATCAGAGATCTCAATGTCCGGGGGCCTTTCAATGTTCCCTACTAATTATTTACGGCGTCTGGGTGGCGGTTTTGGCAGTAGGCAATGAGTAGGGCTAATGCTACCCATAAGGCATATAGAAACTCTGAATCTAAGAGGTTGTTTTGTAATAACCCTCCCAGCAGGCTGCCCAATAATATCAGTAAAAATATGGGCATGTGCTTTTGACCTGAGGTGCGCCGGATCATCATAGCAATCCCCGCAATGATTAATAGAAGTGAGGTGAAGCCAATCAGGCCCGAATCGGCTAGAGTTTGCA
>PBRN01000163.1 GCA_002725955.1 Pseudobdellovibrionaceae bacterium | reverse complement strand
ATCAACAATAATACCTGAGGGTAAAGACTCTATAAAAGTCCCTGACAACTTCTCAATCCACATAGATTCTTGCTTTCAAATTTAAACTTTAGCTCAACGATCGACCAGCAAACGCTGTTCATAAGAATTCTCTAATTTTTCCAGAATAATCCGCAGCGTTTCTGCCTCGTCCTCACTTGCTGGCAACGAATTTATAAGGTCTTTTAGCTGCCGCACAGCTACAAGGTCACTTTTGCACGCATCGGTAATACTATCAATCATCCCATTCAAACTTCTAACAAGATAATGCATTTCATCATCTTTGCGAATCGTTAAGTGACCAGTCCAGACACCTTCTTCAATTCTGCGCAGGGTCCTAGCCATACTAAACATTGGCCCAGCCAACTTATGAGTAACCGCAATACCTATCAACCAAATAAACAGAATATTAACAGCAACCGCAAGAACCATAACCCCTAAAATAGGTATTGGTAAAAACGCCGGTATCCTCAGTATTTCGAACTGATACAGTGGATAAAGTATAACCACGCAACTAAGACAGGTAGAAATGACCCCTACTAATACGGCCACTAGCGTATAGCGAAATTGAAATTCTCTGTTTACCAACAGGACTCTTTTTTTAGCCATGTTTTCTCCTGCCTGAAGGCGATCATTAAATCAATTTATAAGCTTTGCCCAGATGAACAAAGTAGGCTAACCATCCATTTTTCAAAAAATTTCCTGATATTCTATGCTGTTAGTGAATTATATAAGATAACAAAAAGGCACGCAACCAAACTACGGATGCATGCCCTAAATCATAAAAACAAAAAATTATTTCTATTTAAAAAGAGACTTCAAAGCCTCAACTTTATCTAATCGCTCCCAAGGAAACTCATCCCTACCAAAATGGCCATATGAAGCGGTCGATTGGTACATAGGGCGTTTCAAATTAAAAGTGGAATCTATGCCTTTAGGAGTCAACTTAAAGACTTCCCTAACAGCTTCGGCTAGCTTTTCCTCACCCACTTTGCCTGTACCATAAGTATCAACAAAAACACTTACTGGATCAGGCACACCAATAGCATAAGCTAACTGCACCAAACACTTAGACGCTAAGCCTGTTGCAACAATATTTTTAGCGATATACCGCCCCATGTATGCAGCAGATCTATCCACCTTGGTAGGATCTTTTCCAGAAAAAGCACCACCACCATGAGCGCCGTGACCACCATAGGTATCCACAATAATTTTGCGGCCCGTTAAACCACAATCACCTTGAGGACCTCCAATAACAAAGCGACCAGTTGGATTGATATGATACTGGGTTTGGGCATCCAGAAGATTAGAAGGTATAACTTCCTTGATACAATTTTGAATAATGTACTTTTCTAGCTCAGCATGCTCAACATCTGGGCCATGTTGAGTGGAAACAACAACAGCATCAATTCTGCTTAGTTTTCCATTCTTATACTCAGCAGTAACCTGAGATTTAGCATCAGGTCGCAACCATGATACGCTTTTTTCACGCCTCAACTCAGATAATTTTTTTAATAACTTATGGGAGTAACTTATAGTCGCTGGCATGTATTCAGGGGTTTCATCGCTAGCAAAACCAAACATCATACCCTGATCACCTGCACCCTGCTCCTGGTGAACGCCTTCACCTTCATTTACGCCAGCTGCAATATCTGCAGACTGCTGCTCTACCGCTACCATAACACCGCAACTTTTTGCATCAAATCCAAGTTCAGACTCATTATAGCCTATGTCTTCTATCACCTTTCTGGCAACACTTGCATAATCAATATGAGCACTAGAAGTGACTTCTCCAGCGATAACCACTAGGCCCGTCTTAACCAGTGTTTCGACAGCCACTCTTGAATTCTTATCCTGCTCCAAAAGCGCATCGAGAATACCATCACTAATCTGATCAGCCACCTTGTCCGGATGACCCTCGCTCACTGACTCTGAAGTAAACAGATAGTTTTTTTGATCCATACTCATACTAGCCCTCTTTTTAAATCTACTACTACTTGATTCGAGCCTTTAATCCTTGCAACACCCAAACCTAGAGCTTTGCCAAATTGGTCGAGAAGTAAAAGCTCTGTTGCAACTTTAAACACGCTCTCAGACTTCCCTAAATTATTCTGCAAATGAATAGACTTATTGAAAGCCTCAATGTCAAGCTCTAAAGTCTTTCCATGGAATAGCGAGTCAATATGGGTAGTCGACTTTATGTGCATCTTTGGCATATCAATAGTTATCGACTCTATTGGAGCAACCAGATTACCAAAAACACCTATCTTATCGGCCACCTGATCAAGCGTAAAAGCATCCTTTGCAAGAACACCAGCGCTCTCTGACCGAAAAAGACGAGTAACAACCCCAATAGTTCCTAGTTTTTCTGCAATTTCTAGAGCCAGTACCCTGATATATGTACCCTTGGATACACGTGCTTTGAAAGTAGCGATCTTGCCTTCTAGATTGACAACCTTAAGGCTATAAATAACCACTCGCCTCTCCAGATCATGCAAAGGCACTTCAGTTGTTTTACCTGATCGAGCGTATTCATATAATGGTTTGCCTCTGTACTTAACCGCAGAATATATAGGAGGAATTTGAACTCTTTCCCCAGTCAATTCTGAGGCAGCGAGCTCAACGGCCATGCGCTCAATAATACCTGGATCGATACTTTCTAGGGTTTGACCATCATCATCATTAGTATCGGTGTGCCGCCCAAATTCGACATCAAACTCGTACTCCTTAGTCATCCCCAACAGATAATCCTGCAAACGGGTTGCCTTACCAAAGAGGAGTGGTAAAACGCCTTCTGCCATTGGATCTAAAGTCCCGACATGGCCCATTTTAAGCCTGCCTAACTTCTTCTCCAAATACCTAGAAACATCTTTCGAAATCATCCCACGAGGCTTGTAGATGGCAAGCATACCACAAAAAGGTGAGGGAACATTCTTACGCCCCAAAATCTATTCTCCGGAAATCTTGTAGATTAACTTATCACCTAAGCTGAAAGAGCAACTCGTCAATTCTTGAAGCTTTATCAACGCTTTCGTCATAGAAATATCTAAGCTGAGGAACCCTGCGCAGCTCAAGTGAAGCAGCCAACTTTCTCCTGAAGAAGCTCGAAGCACTTTTCAAACCCCGCATAGCCTCATCACGATCCGTTTGGGAATAAAGGCGAAAGTATATGGTCGCAACTTGAAGATCTGGACTGACCTTAGCCGCAGTTACAGTGACCCCTTCTAGCCGGGGATCACTAATTATACCACCCTGAAAACATCGACCAATTGTATCGCGGACTTGGTCTGCCACTCTATCTTGTCTTAAACTCATCTCAATCTCATAATGTAGCTGCGGACTCCTCGATGATAAACGCCTCCAGAATATCTCCTTCTTTGATATCCGAATAACCATCAAAACCAATACCGCATTCATAGCCAAAGGCCACTTCTTTTACATCATCCTTAAAGCGACGAAGAGAGCCTATCTTACCTGTAAAAATAACAATATCTTCCCGAATCAACCTCAAGTGAGCATTGCGGGTAATCTTACCATCTAAAACGGAAGTACCTGCAACAATTCCAACTTTTGGAACCTTGATCGTCTGCCGAACCTCAGCATGCCCCTGAACAACTTCAGTTTGAATCGGCGGCAATCGACCAGCCATCATGGCTTTCATCGATTCTACAATATCGTAAATAACACTGTGAACCTCTACTAGTACACCAGCAGTCTCAGCAACCCGATCCAAACCTCTTCCACATCTAACATTGAAAGCAATGATCACAGCATTAGCTGCTTCAGCTAAAGTTACATCCGACTCTGTAACGCCACCTACAGCCTTATGGACAATTCTATTTTTCACCTTGTCACTAGCAATCTTCATTATTGCTTCAGCTGTAGCCTCAAGAGAACCCTGGGTATCTGCTTTAATAATAACTGGGACTTCAAGTACACTTCCCTGATTAACCCGATCAAGTAACTCCTCTAAGGAGGCAGCACTGGACTTGCTTGATTTACTATCCAGAATACTTTTCTTACGAATATCACTGATCTCACGAGCAATCTTCTCATCGGCAACCACATTCACGATATCACTCGTTTCTGGCACCCCAGATAAACCAAGGACTTGAACAGGTATCGATGGGCCTGCATTTTCCAAACTCTTACCCTGATGATCAAGCATAGCTCGCACACGGCCTAGCTGAACACCTGCGACAACCGTATCGCCAACTTTGACAACACCATCGCGGACCAAAACAGTGGTCACTGGCCCCCGACCTTTATCCAGGTGAGCTTCAATAACAACACCTTCTCCAGATCGATCAAAGTCCGCAGTTAATTCTAGAATTTCGGCTTGCAAATTAATCGCATCCAAAAGCTCCTCTATTCCAGTACCTTTTATGGCTGAAACTTTCACAAATTGATGTTCACCACCCCATTCTTCAGATTGAATGGCATGCTCCATCAACTCAGTATTAACCCTATCTATATTGATATTAGGTTTATCTATTTTATTGACAGCTACAATAATAGGTACCCCAGCCTCTTTGGCATGAGATATCGCCTCTACAGTCTGTGGCATCACCCCATCATCTGCTGCAACAACTAGAATAACAATATCTGTCGCTTTAGCACCTCTAGCCCGCATTGCCGAAAAAGCTTCATGACCTGGAGTATCCAGAAATGCTATCGTCTTGCCATCCTTCTCAACCGTATAGGCACCTATATGTTGAGTGATACCCCCAGCCTCGGTAGCCGCTACCCCACTATTACGAATCGCATCTAGGATAGATGTTTTACCATGATCGACATGACCCATAATTGTCACTATTGGTGGACGTTCCACTTTACCCTCAGACCGGGCTTCTCCCCCAATCCTAGTAAGCACATCGTCAACAGTAACAACATTATTTTTAATTTCGAAATTATATTCTGATGCTATTAAGGTAGCAGTATCTAAATCAATACTCTGGTTAATGGTCGCCATCACGCCCATTCCCATAAGCTTCTTAATGATCTCTCCAGACTTAACATTAAGCTGCTGAGAAAAGTCGCCGACGGTGATCTCCTCACCCATTTTCACAACTCGATAAGCTGCCCTAGGTACGGTCAACTGAGTCTTCTTAAGATCTTTCCTTCTCTTCAAGTCACGGCGTCTACCAGAAGCTGATGGAGTATATACAGTCCTTTTACGCGCCTTACCAACCCGTACCTCTTCTCCACGATCAGCCAAGTTTAGAATAGTACGCGTATCTGTTTTATCTCTACGCTTCTTAACCTCTGGACGTTTCTGAACAGGTTGTCCTGGAACGGCCACAGCCTTTTCATCACGCCAAGCTTCGCCGCCACTTCGTCGCCCTCGATTTCTTCCCCCAGCCTCATCCAAAGGATTCGGGATATCATTAACATCACTCGGCGCTGGCGGAGCTTTAGCAAATTTATCCCGGCTCTCTTTAGGCCTGTCAGGACCTCGCTCCTTAGGAGTACTACGCCTTTGACTTGGCTGAGCATCTGGACGAGCAGGAGAATCACCAGTTCTGTTGTGCTTACCCTGCCTACCTTGCTTTGCTCTAGCCGCTATTGCAACTTTACGAGCTTCTACTTCTTCAGGTGTCGCTCTGCGGACTATAGTTGCCCCACCGGGCTTTCGCACCACTTCTGCTGAAGCTTGCTCCTCTATAGCCCCATTACCTTCGGAAGGTAATGCCGGCTCACCTAGCGTCGTTTCGGCTACCTTAGATTCCGTAGTAGCAGTCTCTGCAACAACTGGCTCTGCAGTCGATGATTCAGCTGCCTCAACCTCATTAGTAGAGGAATCCGAGTCAGCAACCTCTACCAAGGAAGACTCATCTTCTGAAGCTTCATTGCCTTGCTGCACCTGCTCTTCAGGTCCGGTCTCGTTATCCGATACCATAGGCATACCTGAATCGGCATCAGAGCTTGATACTTCAGCTTCAGGGGGGGCGGCTTCAGCCTTTCGGCGACGCCTAATAACCCTTGGGTTAGCAGAAGCTTTATCTGGGCTTGCACCACCCTTCATAGCCTTTTTAGCCTGCAAAATCTGATCACCAGTCAAAGTGCTCTGATGACTAGCAACCACAATACCCATATCTTTAAGCCGACCCACGAGAACCTTGCTTTCAACATTCATCTCGCGAGCCAATTCGTAAACACGAATTTTTGACATTCGTCTATAGTCTCCCAAACAATGGAGTTAACCACTTACAATTCTTTTGACTTAACCATCCTGCATATACCGGTCAGCAGCCATCTGGATTGTCCTAGCTACACCTAAACTCAAGCCTGTTTTCTGTGAAATTTCCTCTGCCGAATCAGCAATCAAATCACCAATAGTGCCATACCCACCCTCAGCTAGAGCATGCGCATTTGCCTCTCCCACATCAGACAATTCAAGGAACACATTAATCAAATCAGACTTTTCTTCTTGACCATGGTCCACTTTAGCATCTTCAACTGGGGCAGCGGAAGAGTTTGCCATAAGATCAGGGTCCTGACTACCAATGATTTCTTGTGCACTTCGGATTACGTTCATAGCGCTATCGTGATCAAGATTCAAGACTCTAAGTAGAACTCTTGGTGCTAAACCTGCAATTTCTTCAACAGTGCCATAACCCTCTTGGACCAATAAGGATGCCATCATATCGTCCAGACCTTCTACACCAGCAATAATGGCCTTAGCCCCAGACATCTTCTCTTCAACAGAAGACTCACTCTTGATATCCAAACGCCATCCGGTCAGCTGAGCCGCCAACCTCACATTTTGACCTCGCTTGCCAATAGCTAGAGACAATTGATCATCACTGACAATCACTTCCATCGAGTTACTACCATCATCAACAATAACCTTTTTCACCACAGCTGGCGCTAGCGCATTACACACCAACCTTGCAGGATCATGATCAAAAGGCACAATATCTATTTTTTCTCCATTGAGCTCAGCGACGACGGCTTGCACACGAGCCCCCTTCATACCCACGCATGCTCCCACGGGATCAACAGAGTTATCCTTTGAATACACAGCTATTTTGGACCTAAACCCCGGATCTCTAGCAGCTGACTCTATAGAAACAATACCATCATAAATTTCAGTCACATGCTGCTCAAACAAAGACACCAAGAACCCAGAATGAGCCCTAGACATAATGATTTGAGGACCCCTAGACGATTTTTTAACATCTACTACGTAAGCCTGAATTCTATCCTTAGGCCTGAATTTTTCTGTCGGAACCTGCTCTTTATATGGAATGACCGCCTCTGAACGCCCCAGATCAACGATGATGTCATTTCTCTCCAAGCGTCGCACATTACCGCTCATGATTTCACCCACGCGATCTTTGAACTCCTCATAGACCTGCGCACGCTCAGCATCTCTAACTTTTTGAACGATTATTTGCTTTGCTGACTGGGCTGCAATTCTCCCAAAAGTAGAGGTGTCAATCTTAACACCCAAGGCATCCCCTAAGACCGACTCGCTATCTAACTTCATCGCATCAGCTAAAGCAATTTCCATCTCATCATTGGCAACATCATCGTCCTCTACAACAGTGCGAAACTGAAACAACTCAATCTCGTCTGCCTCTTCGTTGTAATGCGCCTCCAAATCTGATGATACTCCGATAACACGACGACCAGCATGAACTACAGCTTGCTCTAGTGCATCAACAATCACTGATTTATCAAGATTCTTATCACGGCTAACACCGGATATCACTCTCTCAAGCTCAGAACCCTCTTGGTAATCTAATAATGCCATGTCTAAAAACCTCGTATATCAGGCATGAAAAATCAAAAATTCTCTATTATTATGATTCGAAAATGCATCTATTATAAATCATTATCCATTCCAATCATAGATCGCGTTAGCCTTTAGTAACTTATCTAAATGAAAACACCAATCGCCTTCAGGAGTTTGCAAAAACACCTCCCCAGCCTCAAGCCGCTGAAGCAAACCACTCCCATTTTTACGCCCCTGAACTTTCTCTGTCAATTTGACAGAAATTTCCTTCCCCAAATAACTCTCAAAGTGCTCGGCGGTGCGTAAAGGCCGCTCTACCCCCGGGGAACTGACCTCAAGGCGCCAAGCTCCAGTAAAAAAATCATCCAAAGCCTCAACTTCTTCAAGAGCGTGACTTACAGTCTGACAGTCACTTAAAACAACCGAAGAATCTTGCTTATCGATGTAAACTCGCAGAGCCATCTCACTCTGAACCCACTCTAAATCAATACAGTCATAGCCCGCTGGCAAATGAGGAGTAATTAATTCAATGATATTATCGAGTTGATCACGCCTCATTATGATACCTATAAAAAAAGGCCAGTACACCTCCAAGATGAAAGTGACAAGGCCTGAATTTCTACTTCAAAAATTATGTAGTAGTAGGGAATTCTGAACCCAACTTAGACGGCGCTATAATTAACACAACGAGACAATTGCGTCAAGGTGAAACACGAAGTTGTATNGATCGATATTTATTGAACTTTTNAACATATAACATCTTTATTTATAGCAGNCAGCGAANGACTACNAATAAAATTTTCCACAAATCTNCCGATCCNGACTGTGCNGTNTAAGAGTTCAAAAATAAAGATAGTTTCGAGANCAGATACAATGTCTTTTTTAAATAATTTNGGNGTCCACACCTCAAAAGTGGGTCAAAAAAATACANCNATTCGCNAAATCTGGTCTAANCACNTATATCTGAAGTCGGAAGGGCATCNNTTAGAAATTAAATATATTGATTATTCACAGATACTTNTCGCACCAAAAGAAGAANCACCNATTACCTTTTTCCCNAATTGGGGACAGCTCTTTGTTTTTAACAGATCGATAGACATTCAAATAGAATCAGCAACANCAACTTCAGANGGCTGGCAGCTNGANCTTCACCATAANTCNAAGGAATCACTNGATTTCCTNAGAAACTTTCTGGAACCATTTCGNGTAGGNAACCGCATGAATCAAGTAAGCTGCCGACAGTCACCACAAACTTTNTCTAGACTNCAAATTTTAGCTGCACCAGGACCATCACATATCACTTGGATTTTAGACCGCACCTCTAAGCTCGAATTCACTAGGATTTGCTTCCCCAGCAACGGNNATTATCAAGAGATAGTTTGGCTAGATTCAATTCTTAAGATAAAATCATGGCCAATAAAATCACAAATTTCATACGCAAGCATCTCAGATCATGAAATATTATTCTACGGAGGATTTATTTTGGCTGGGCTTTATCAAAACAGAGAGTTCGANAAGTTCGGACCTGCGTTCATGCAAATATTTTCAAGACTNTGCCCTAGCACATAAACAAACTTGATGAGGAATCTGCAAATGTCCATCGTCTCAAGGTTCATTGACATAATNAAGACCAACAAAGCTGATCTTAGCTCTGCTATACCCAGGGCNTATAACCGCTANCAAATAGCCAATCANCCNGCCTTTTTCTTAGTTTTTCCTAANGGAGAGNAGAGNCANATAAGAGATATTGGCTTCGGGGGATTTTCCATGGATTATAAGNAGACAATAGATATTGAAAAAAACAAACAATACCANGTCACACTGTANGCACTAGATNAAAANTGCTCCTTTCAAGTAGTTCCATCTTGGCACACCCAGAAAAGTATAGGCCTAAATATCGTACACGAAAANATGATCGGCATGACTTTTTTAAAACCTATCATTGAANGCTTCAAACTCGGTTACAGCNTCAAAGAACACAAATCNAGCTCTNCNGAAAAAAACNTCACCAAGATNTTCAAAGTAAACAACGACACTTTTATAGANTTNGACNNCAATACNCTGGAAGGTNCANTCAAATTTCCAAACCNAGAAAACAAATACAATCAAATAAACTTTACTGAGTCGGGNNTNGAGTGCNGGGAAATAGAANCANANGANAAGGNGCAGAANNACAAAAANAGCCAATANNANNAATGAANTAGANANCCTAAGNGCNGGTTCTTANATACTCANNGCATTTATAGCATCGGGAAAAGAAANNAACCTGCAGCCATGGCTAGTAAAAATAATCTCACATNTGCAAAATCAAAAGAAGTGACCTCTACCTCCACTCCACCAACCGATGAAGGTCACTTTCATATCCATGTTTATGNANCCATATGACAAAATCTCTAATGGAATAGACAGGAGTGCCCTGCTCCTGGTCCAAGCTTTCNTTGGTACCAACNATAAGCCCACCTAANATCAATCCTTCAGACATNGAATTAATAGGCCGCTTAAGAACCCTAATACCCCTTACTTCATANGTNCGAAAAGAAGCAGGATTGAATTGAAACTCACCNNGNAAGAGNGCTGTATTAATCTCAGTCAANTTATCAGCATGNACAGCCAAAGACCCNCCATTTGGCATCGCNGCTCCATTAATAATGCCATGACCATTNATAATGCCATGACCATTNATAATGCCATGGCCGTTAATCGTTGACTGCCCAGTTAACTGAAACCCTTCNGTNACTTCTCCNGTTGGCCTCTCACCTAAAACNTCTTGAATGATCCACTCACCTTCCAAAGGCTCGAAATCATCTAACTGCGGACTACCAAAATTGCCATACTCGCAACTAGACTCAAGGTTTACTAACTTAAAAACCCGNTCAAANGGGTTAAANGCATAGAAACAAAGNCTATTATCCACATTCTTGCCAGNANTACCAAACTCNGTCAAATCAATAGCAATTAAAGAGTTTTCATCCAANGGGCGCTCTATAGCTAANCCAACAACCAAGCCTTGNTCATTGATAATTGGACCACCNGACATNCCACTTTCNGCTAAATCACCGTCCATNAAACCGGGAGGNGCTAGTTTAAANTTAGCTAGATTACCAAAATTAGATGTATCATCCGTAGCATAATCTTTGGACTTAAGGTANCCGCGNCGACGCTCTAAAGCCCCACCNCCACTTGCTGGATAACCGTATACCGTAAAAGAGGCNGCCGCACTATTTTCTCTATTCTTTAGATCACTTCTAAGAGANTCTGCAAATCGCAAACCCTCAAATTCATCAACATGATTAAGATCNAGNGAACTCAGCAAATCATCTATTCTATCAGAGACAATACCCAANACAGCTACATCATATGGNATGTCTTTAGCTACTATAACNGCAGCTTCGGGAATCATCTGNCCATTCACAAATAAGTCATACTTTATTTTAAAAGGATCCCANGNNTGAGTTGANCTAGCNNCAGGAATACCATCTAAACTAGANGAATAACCAATAGGNAATAAATGCGCNGCNGTAACNACAAACAGACCAGAANCGTTCTCGCCTGCACCANTTGACTCNCCATAATTTTCAATACCAATACCTGCCGGAGAAGAAAAGTGCTCTTGAATCCTGCCAATATCTTTAACCAAAAANCCTGANCCTAANGAAAAGCTNCCACCTAGTGATATTTGCACAACCTGCTTAGCTAAGTTTTCCCTCTGATCATCGCCTAAATTAGACAAATCATCAGCCTCTACACTCACATCTTTTTTCTCTGCATAATCGGNNGATCTATGNGACTCCGGCACAATGACTAAATAAACTAGATTAGGGTGGGTNTCACCNTTATANGCCAANGANACNCCAACGGTACCTGTNGGGGTTTCTTTGCCTAAATAGAAATCCACATAACAGCGATACCCAAGTATGTCACCATCTACNCTANTTGAGGCCTGATCATCACACACAGGGTATCGAGCAGTTACAAAAGCATTCTCTTTNACAACCCCATCGATCCTNCTNCTTCTTGTNTNNCTCTTAAGTTCATGCCTAGGAATTTGCGGCCAAGACCCCTGAATATCCAAATCCANNTGATGAGCATACACAACATCACTGAAATAAACTTCTATTCTAAAAGTCCTATTNANNTCNGGATCGTNGGGCGTCAGAACAGCTGAAATGCCGGGAAAATATACATATCTCNCTTTTTTCTGCCACATGACAGAACTAAGCAATTCTGGNTTAGCNATNCTGNATGCAGAAGCGGATAGCACGNTAGTGCTTATACTGCATAAAAACAAAATTTTTGCCCAAAAGCTTGTCATCCGGTATTTCATACCTACCTCGTCACCTCACGTGGAGATTTGCGATCCTCAAGGACAATCTATCGTACACTCTTAACTGATATAGGAGAACTTATAGATCTTTATAACAGCCTATAGTGTTTTGCAAGATACCCAAATGACTCATCTGCATTTAGCCCTTAAAATATAGTAGGTTTTACAAAAAAATTAGAGAGCTTTATTCTACAATTAATAATTTAATTCACGTGTCTCCAAAAAGAGATATGCGTCATTGCTGTATTAAGAGCATAGAAAAGATGAAAACAGCGGGATACGATTTCAGAAGCATTCATAAAACCAAAACACATTATTTTTGCTACCGTTCTCTGACCTTCTTTGATAGTGTTGCCTTGACCTTGGGCTAAACCATCGAAGTAAAGCTAGTCAATGCAGACAGCTAAAACGATTAGATTATCTTCTGCTCTTCACTTTCCTGGTCCATAGCAGTGTAATTTAAGTAATGTATACAGTGTAGTACCATCGATCCACGGCTGATCTTCAGAGGCATATGAGTAGTGAAAGACTGGGACCTCATTCTAAAAAATGCCAAAGAGTGCCACACCAAAGAGGCATGGAACAAACTATTAGAACAATATAAAGATGATATTCTAAACGCTAAATCAACCAAGCCTATCCATGAGCTGTTCAAACTACTAAAACTAGACCCACAGTGCCTGCAATATGAACCTGAGTTATGGGCATCCCTCATCAGTGCCTGCATATCAGCCTGGGAGCTCGATTTAGGAATCGAGATCTCTAGATTTGCTCAGAAAGTTGCTAGCGCCAAGATCGCAATACCGGCNGCNCAAGTACATATGGAAAGCGGNGCTCCTGCCTTNGCNCGNAAAACCGCCAGCCGTGCCCTGCGCTTAACTAANGTTAAACCATGGGAAAACTTGCAGCTNCAAATGATTGTATGTAANTCTTANGTGGAAGAAGGNAAACATGTCATGGCATTGCGNCTTCTACAAAAAATGGAAACTGCGGTNTCATCTGCCTCNNTGAATACCCAAAACTTAGCNGACTTGCTAATTAACATGGCACGCGCACAATTCTTTCTAGGTNGATACCCAGAAGCAGCTTCTATATTTTATCAAGCCTATGAACGATATATTCAATTAGAAGAATGGGGGGCGGCTGCGATCGGCATCTATAACGCCGCAGCNTCATGGCANAACGGAGGGAGCAGCGACGAAAAAGCCTTCCATTACGTCGAAAANTGCAAAGCNTTATGCATTCAGCATCGCCTTGAAGGCCCNNTATCCCATTGCTATGCATTCTATGCTACTTCCTCATACCAGCACGGAGAGTTCGAAAAGGCATCTATTCAATATCGAAAAGCNTTNTCACATCTACCAGAATCCGAAAAATGGTTCAGACGCCTGCATATTACTTCTATGCTNGCCTTCACATGGTTAAAGCTNGGGCGACTGCAATTAGCAAACAAATATGGCAACATGACGATTGAGCTGGCAGCGAGNGACCAATCTGAGCGATTCCGATCCNGGTATAAAAGCTTACAAGCCGAGCTATATTGGAGTGAAGGGCGNGTTCAAGANAGCCAGAGCCTTATTGAAGAAGAAGTAAAATCGCTTTTTTTGCATGGNATACATACCNTAGAAGAACTATCTACTNTAAATCAATATTTTTTGCAGTGCGCNTATCTAAATCAACCTAACATTCAAACCAAAGTAAAAATTTCCGATCAATTAAAGAAAAANAATGCTCAATGGATGGAGCACCTACACGCACTTGCACAACTGCACTTGACCCAGATGCAGTATGCTGAGGCATGGAAGAAAGCTACTGCTTGTTATGAGCTTGCCGTTAAGTTCAATAGGTCTTGGTTTATAGTACAGGGCCTTATTACAATGTCTCAAATAAAGTTGGCACAAAAGCAAACNGACCAAATTGANACNTATTTNGCNGAGTTAGANCNGGTTCTTAAAAACAAAGAGCGCCCTTTAAAAGTTCATATTNACCTTATCAAAGCCGCCCTTGCNTATCATAAAGGCGACTTTAANNTGACCAAGCAAATTCTCGCTGAGGCCGCTAAATATAAAAGGGTCGACTTCGTCAACAGATCCATTATCAACAGCTGGCTAGCAACAATCAATGGACATTCACCNCGCCTGAGCCTCGATTGGCAGTTCCAACTGCTAGCCAGAGCAACCAAAGTATACTTTTCTCCATCTTTCGAACCAGCNGGAGAAACATCATTCTTAGTAAGCGGCCAATACACAGTAAACCTTCATCGCTTCCCAGTACTNGCAAAAATGATCCGNCACCTNCTATCAAAGAACCANTTCACAGCGTCGTCCAGTGAATTACAAGAAGAGGTTTGGAAGCAGAGCCTAAAACAACAAGGTTGGCAACAAAANATTAGAAACACAGTCATGCGAATGAGAGATAGCTTTCCTTACACGATGGCTCCGCTAATCATTCANTCCGATAANCAAATTAGGTTATATGAAGAAGCAATATGCCTAAGACACCTTAGAGCTAAGTGCACCAACGCCGAAGAAGAAATTTTAAAACTACTTAAAGAAGGCCCTATGTCNTCCGTACAACTTTCTAATAAAATACTNGTATCACAAGCTACAACGAAACGAGTCCTGAAGAAACTTACNGAATCACATCGTATTTTTGCAGAAAAGTCAGGTCGAAAGGTATTGTACAAGTCTGAAGAAACAAATNCACTGGACATGANCTAGCAGATTAATATTNAAAGTTNTTATTTGGTGCGGGGGGCGGGACTTGAACCCGCACGGCTCGCGCCACTAGTCCCTCAAACTAGCGTGTCTACCAATTCCACCACCCTCGCATATCATATATTCTTAGNAAGGTTTTATTTTTCTGGAGTTTCTGTTTTAGGANNTTCTGNTTTGGAAGCTTCTTCCTTTGNTTGTGTTGCTGGAGTTTCATCAGCAGCTGGAGCCGCTTGCTCTAACTTNTCCTTNAGTCCGGTCTTGCCAGATTTACTCTGNATTACTGACAGNCTAATNCTAGTACACATGAAGATTCCNGCAAATAGGTATGTCAACTTNCCNAGAAGACTCGTAGCACCNCCNGCNCCAAAAACACCCTGAGAGTTACCACCGCCAAACGCTGCNCCNACACCNCCAGAGTTACCNCCTTGAGTGAGTACGACTAAAATCATAAAAAGAGCTGTAAAAACGTGGACGACTGTTAGAAATGTTTCCATCTGTTCTCTTCCTTCTGCCTTGGAAAATGGTGGCTCCTCCCAGAATCGAACTGGGGACACGAGGATTTTCAGTCCTCTGCTCTACCGACTGAGCTAAAGAGCCACATCCAATGGGATTAAGGTTAATAACGGCTAACTCCCATGAAGTCAACCATAACCAAAAAATAATTCTTATCTGCTAATTCTANGAGAGCAGATAAGACAAACCCATCGNNCCCAGCCACNATAANAACCAAGTATANCTCANCANCATTATCCTACTGCACCAGCCATATCAAAGACAGGCATGTACATGGCGATCACTATAAATCCCACTATGACACTAATGAACACAATCATCAAAGGTTCAATCATTGACGTCATTGTGTCAATAGCATTTTCCACTTCTTCATCATATATCTCTGTGATTTTACTTAATGTTTCATCCAATGTACCTGTACTTTCTCCAACAGCCACCATCGAACCCACCATATTGGGAAACAATGTACTACCCTTTAATGGCTCAGCAAAACTCTTTCCTTTTGAGATGTCATCTTTGACTGAATTGACAAACTCTTCGACCTTTTTATTGCCGGAAGAAGTCGCGCAAATAGAAAGAGCTTCCAGGATAGAAACACCTGAACTTAACATTGTCGACATAGTCGAACAAAATCGACCAACCGCAATCTTTTGCACGACATCCCCAATGATGGGAGCTTTTAATATATATGTGTCAAATATATACCTCCCAGCCACCGTATCCTTCCACCGCTTAAAAAAGAAAATCAACAAGGCTAGCCCGCCAAAAATCTCTAAGTAGTTGACCACCAAAAAATCAGACAGATTCATCACAATCTGAGTGATCTCAGGTAACTCTTGATTATTCTGTTCAAACTGTTCAGCCAAAGCTGGCACAACAAAAGCCAACAGACCAGAAACAACGGCTATGGCAACAAAAGCAATCATCAACGGATAAGCCATAGCTTTTTTAATTTGAGCTCTAACTTTGACCGACTTATCTATATAGACCACCAACTGTTTAAGAATAATATCAAGGCGCCCAGAAGCTTCTCCGGCACGAATCATAGCTATATACAAATTATCAAAAAAAGTTGGGAAGGTCGCCAAAGCCCCACTCAATGACGAACCTTGTTCAACCAAGGTTGAAATAGCAGTAATCACATCTTTAAATGACTTTTTCTTTACTTGCCCACCCAATAGCTCCAAACACTGGATCATCGGCACACCATTTTCAATCATCAAGGAGAACTGCTTTGTAAAAACAGCTAGCTCTCTAGGGGTCGGTAAATCTTCACCAAGCCTGATCTGAATAGCACCTTTTTCATCAAAGTATATGTACTTTTCCAAACCTGGAATAGGTCCCGAGCTTCCACTCCCTATCGACGTCGCTATAATTTTGATTGGTTTAAGGCCACGATTCAGTAACTCACGCTCCAGTCTTTCTTTTGACTCTGCCTTAGTCTTACCCTTAACAATTTTCCCGTTATAGCTACGGGCTTTATAAGAAAAATTGGCCATTTAAGATAATCCCTTCTGTAGTTACCTCAAATATTAGATCACTTTTTTAATCAATTCACTGAGCTCAATCGGGTTGGACGACTTCGACATAGCCATCTCCCTTGAAATAAATCTCTTTCTAACCAATTCACGCAGTGACTGATTCATAGTTTTCATATCAGACTCACTCTGACCTGTTTGCATAGCAGAGTATATCTGATTGAATTTGCCCTCATATATCAAAGCTCGTATAGCTGTATTAGGAATCATGATTTCCATAGCCTGCACCCGGCCACCTGAGGACGCTGGTACCAATATCTGAGACACCACCGCTTCTAATGACATAGATAATTGGTTGCGCACTTGATTCTGCTGAAAAGGAGGGAATGAATCTATTATCCTATTCAAGCTGGTTACACAGCTATTTGTATGCAAGGTACCAAAGACTAAGTGACCTGTTTCAGCAATCGTAAGCGCAGAAGCAATAGTTTCAGGATCTCTCATCTCACCAACCATGACAACATCAGGATCTTGTCTAAGTATGCTTTTCAAAGCCACAGCAAATGTTTCCGTATCCTCACCAATCTCCCTCTGATTAACAACACAATTTCGATGAGGATGAATGAACTCCACTGGATCTTCGATAGTAACTATATGATCAAATCTATGAGTATTAATGTAGTCTATCATTGCAGCTAGTGTAGTGGATTTACCTGAGCCTGTTGGTCCAGTCACTAAGACTAACCCTCGTGGTAAATTACAGATCTTAGTAATAATCGAAGGCAAACCTAAATCCTGCACTGTATATATCTTAAATGGTATAACTCTAAAAGCACCCGCAACATGATTACGCTCAAGATAGATATTAGCTCGAAACCTTGCCAAATCGCGTATTGAAAATGCTAGATCAATTTCCTTACTCTCTTCAAAGGACTTTTTTTGACTCTCAGTAAGAATAGAATAGCAAAGACTCATACTTTGCTCCGGAGTCAAAGCAGGGAGATTTAATGGTACCAGTTGCCCATCAATCCTTAACCTAGGAGGTGTCAGGGCCGAAATGTGAAGATCACTGGCACCTTGATCAATCAGAGTTTTAAATAACTGTGGTAGATTATATTCCATTAATTATCCTTTAATCAGTATCATTAGCGGTGTTTTTTACGACTTCCCTAGCATCAGATATTCCTCGCACCATTTTATTCAGTGCATTCTGCCTTAAAGTCCGCATACCACTACCCATCGCTATTGAGCGAAAATCCATCGCATTACCACCTTTCATGATAGAATCTCTAATCGTATCCTCCATTATTAACACTTCATGCACAGCTACCCGGCCTTTATACCCAGTCTTGCCACAGGAATCACATCCTTGACCTTTATAAGCTTTCACCTGCCCTGTGAATTGTTCGGGAATTCCCAACTGCACCAAGACCTCAGGGGTCACACCATTATCGACTACGCGGCACTTTTCGCAGATCTTACGCATCAACCTTTGAGCCACAATACAATTAAGAGCTGAAATTAGGTTAAAAGGAGCCAATCCCATATTTATAAGACGAACAATTGTATCGGCAGCACTGTTCGTATGTAATGTAGAAAGAACCATATGACCTGTAAGGGCAGCCTTAATAGCTATTTCCCCTGTCTCTAGATCCCTGATCTCTCCCACCATAATAATATCAGGGTCTTGCCGCAGAAAAGCCTTAAGGGCATCATTAAAGAACAAACCAGCAGCTTCATTGATTTGGACCTGATTAATACCTTCTAAATTAAACTCGACCGGATCTTCTGCAGTCATAAGATTTTGGGAGTCATTATTCAAATCTTCCAGAGCTGAATAGAGAGTCGTCGTTTTACCTGAACCAGTAGGACCTGTAACTAAAACCATACCAAACGGTCTATGAATGGCGGTTTTAAATCTATCTAAATCATCTTCTTCAAACCCTAGCTTAGTCATATCAACTTCCAAACTAGAGCTATCTAATATTCGGAGAACAATCTTTTCTCCGTGAATTGTAGGAAGTGAACTCACTCGAAAGTCTATGGGTTTATTACGCAGTTTGACCCGAATTCCACCATCCTGCGGCTTTCTTTTCTCGGCAATATCCATACCGGCCATGATCTTCAAACGTGATATCATTGATAAACGATAATTTGAAGGTGGCTCTGCTATCTCATATAAAGCACCGTCGATCCTTAGCCTAACCCTCAACCTACTTTCATAAGCTTCGAAATGAACATCAGAAGCACCCTGATCTAAGCATTGGAATAATACCTTATTGATAAAATCAATAATCGGACCTTCATTAGATTTAGCATCACCTATGACCTGTCGCGCATTTTCCATCAATTCAACCGACTGATCTGACCCCAAGGCCTCAAAATCAGTAATCTTATCACTACCGGCATAGTATTTAGACATGGCTTCNTTAATCTGAGATTCAGGNGCTAATACAGCCTTAACNACAAANCCNGTACCAAACCTGACCATATCTATGACNTTAAGATCCTTTGGGTTGGCCATTGCAACAATAATATTATTNCCGACNCGNTCGATGGGAATGCATCTAGTTTTGGTAGCAAGATTNANGTCTAATAGGTGAATAATATCCCGATGAATATCTTTTTTNGATAGATTAACTAACTTGATCCGNTGATAGGTTGCATAGAGTTCATATACTTTNGCAGCAATATTCTTATCAACCAGCTCAAAGCCATGAATNAAAAAGGTCTGCCGNTTCTCAGCAGCCGCTAAAGCAGNATCAATCAACTGTTGGTTTAAGCCTAAGTTTTCCTTCAATGTTTGAAGAAACTTTTCCATTTTTCCAATAAACCCCCAAAATACCCCAAAGTATACAGGACTCTTCGGCATTAGGAATTCGTTCTTAATAGTTAATTAAATTGTATTTTTATTNATTGATTACANAATCTTAGGGATGAGATTCTACAGGAAAGATCTTGGGCCTCTAGGAATCTAACTCAATATAGATATTTCTTGGATCAACATGAGCATGTCGCANGTGTTTTAATTGCATCTTTGCNAAAGAACATAGTAAAAAGTNTTCATCATCAAGGCCTTTTTTCAGCTCTTTTTTTACGGTTCTCTTNATCAGTTTTTTACTGCGATGGGGATGAAANATTAAGGCTCGACTCAAAATGAGNTTCTCNTCAGAACTGTATATAAAGCCCTGAAAAATATCATNTTTCTGAACCCCAATAAGNCCTTCATAATCAAATTCAGTTACAATCAACTTCTGATTTTTAAACAAATTTTTGATTANCAGCAANTTGTCGTTTAGTTTCAAAATTTCAAAAAGAGAATATTNGGCNCCTGAAATCACNAATTCCTCACCCTTTTTNTCCCTCTTCCAAGCCTGATAGGGAGCCTCTCCTTTAATTTTCCGATGAAATAAAAAGAAATCTAANAAAAAGTTCATTCTAGAATTAAANAAAGACTCACCATGAAANACTTTACCGTGGTGAACGTAAAACTCTTCCTTTCCTTTAATCAGCTCATCTCNGCCATACTCTAACTCGACCCATACAATAATATCTTCTATGAATAACGCCAACTCGGAGCCAAAACCGACGGAAANACTNTCGTCAATTGCAATCTTAGGCTTATCAAGAACAAAATCAGTTGTCATTTTGAAACCACCCATTCATAAGTCCAACTGCCAAANACCGGAANTCTAAACACCANAGGAACCCACACTANAACCCGGTCATTAGGCACCNCTAGTTGNTCAAATAAACTACTATCTAAAACTGAACGATTATTTATGAAGATATCACTAAGTGAAATATGAACACCATATTTTTGAAAATCTTTTTGAATTTTTCTCTGTAACGAAATGTCAGAAACAGCAGTATCAGNAAAAAAAGATNTTTGTCGCCAATGATATAGTGCGTTNAAACTATTCCAAGAAGGATATGAGNTATAAACNGCACATANGATTGANACAAGAAGCATACTAATANGTTTTCTCATCATTATTTAGCCTTAACTTTCATNAAAGCTCTGATTCCAAAGAACTTCTTCTGCATTAACCAAGTGCGANAANTATCTTGCNCACACAAAGAGCCAATCGCTNAANCGATTCANGTATGACAAAACATCTTCCCTAATTTCCTCAATCTCAGTTGCAGCAACAANTTCTCTTTCTGCACGTCGACANATAGTTCTAGCCAGATGAGTCATTGAATTTAAAGGGTGNCCACCAGGTAAAACGAAATTCTTCAANGGAGGGAGCACTTCATTCCACTCATCAATNTCAGCCTCGAGTCTTTGAATCTGACGACTTCCAATTANNTTNNTTTTTTTATTNACTATTTCGGGNGGCAAAGAGAGTTCCCCNCCCAANTCAAANAGCTCATTTTGNACCANCATAACTTTCTGAACTATNTCATCTGCAGANAGAAGNAGCTCAANCTGATCTCTTANCATACCTAATGAACTATTCAGTTCNTCAATATTGCCGTAGGCATTGATTCTTGCTGAATTTTTAAGCACCCTTGTACCNTCAGCAAGACTCGTNGTTCCCTTATCACCAACCCGAGTATAAATTTTAGTCAATCTCATANNACCCCCCAGCAATAGTNCCGACAAAACCGCTGCCTCATTTNGACAATCTCGNTATAACTATCGCCATTCCANGNNCAAANTCACTTTGGTGAGTTTAAACAAAGTTGGTTNTCATAAAATTGCTATACTAATAAAAAATGCCGCCTTCTGCCCAGNACAGAAGCGACATTCAGAAGATACTTTNACTAAAANAATCATTAACTGACGTCAGCACCATTCAAATTTTTATTCACAGAATCGCGCATTTTGTCCGAAGGGTGAAATGTGACAACCCTTCGAGCAGAAATTTCAATCTTTTCTCCGGTATGGGGATTTCTACCTGGTCTGGATCTTTTCTCTTTAACAGTCCACTTGCCAAAGCCTGATATTTTAACATCTTTGCCATCTTCAAGCCGCAGTTTTATTTCTTCGAGAATAATTTCCAATATTTCTTTGGCTTCTTTTACGGGGTAGCCAACTTTATCTCGAATCATCTCTACCAGGACATCTTTGGTCAATGTCATCCTAAACCCTCCTAAAGACCATTATCCTATTACCCCCATAGTGTCTTTTTGACCCGCGCAGAAGGCAATCGTAATCAACTCACTAGATTATACTAACAAGTTTTAAATATTTGGAGAACCCAAGTGACCAATTTTTTTTGATTTTTCTATTAATAAACTCTCAGATATGGATTTGCACCAATTCATCCAACTTGATCACCCACTAAAAGATCACCCTCACATGATTAAGAAAATAAAATTAATCCCATTTTATTTTTATAATATCAACATGTTAATATCGTATCGGTATGACCCTTGGGAAAACTTGACTTGTGTATGAGGTTAATTAAGATATCGACTGTTCATGATTTTAAGAATGAAAATTTAGCCCGGAGGCGGACTATCATGATTGAAATGCGCGCCATTAGTAAGCGCTACGGCGATGTTAAAGCACTAGATGATATTAACTTCAAAATTAATAAAGGGCAGATCGTTGGTTTCCTCGGAGCAAATGGAGCAGGAAAGACCACCGCCATGGACATCATATGCGGATGCATTGGTGCAGATTCGGGTGAAGTCCTTATTGATGGCAAGGAAGTGTCAGAGCACCCTTTACAAATCAAACAAAAACTAGGCTATATGCCTGACACACCGCCATTACACAACGAGATGAGAGTGGCTGAATACATAAAATACGTAGCAGTTCTCCGAGGGCTGTCTAAACATGAGCAAAATAGATCTGTAGCAAAAATCTTAAGTAAACTGTCACTCACTTCAGTATCACATAGATTAATCGGCAACTTATCTAAAGGTTACCGACAGCGAGTCGGTTTGGCTCAGTCGCTTATTCATGACCCGGAGGTGCTGATATTAGATGAACCGACAGAGGGACTTGATCCAAACCAAATAGTTCAAATTAGAGAGCTAATTAAATCACTACATGGCGAACATACAATTTTATTTAGCTCTCATATATTGTCTGAAGTAGCTTCGATCTGTGAAAACCTGATTATTATTAACAAAGGAAAAATTGTTAAAACAGGAAATTATACTGAAATACTACAACATGCTGAAGCAACAAAATCATTTGAGCTCAAAGTTCACACTCAACCTGAAAAATTGATCGATGAGCTCAATAAGTTACAGGAAATTCAGAACCCGATACTTCAAAAGGACCAAACCATTACATTTCAAAGCCAAAATGAGAGCCTTATTCTCGACGATATTGCAGAAGCCGTTCTTAAAGGAGGGTATGGGCTAAGGGGCTTATCACCCAAAACAAAAAGCCTTGAAGATGTTTTTTTCCAACTGACTAAATAATGATGGAGGGGGTATTATGAGTGCCGTGATAGCCATAGCTAAACGAGATATTAAATCTTCATTTTACTCATTGAAAGGTTCTGCTATTTTTTGGTTTTTCCTTTTTCTNATGGGAATTTTCTTTCAATCTTCACTCAGTTCGTATGTTGAGTTTCAGCAAAGGGCTCTCTCAATGGGTGGGCAAGCNCCAACTCTNGANCAACTTCTAAACGCTGTTTATTCATATTTTCAATTCATGATTTTCCTGATCATTCCAGCTGTNACTATGGCTTCATTTTCTGAGGAAAAAAGCAACCAATCNATTAAATTATTATCAACGGCNCCTATAACNTCTCTNCAAATAGTACTAGGNAAATACCTAGCCTGCTTCTTTCTCATGCTGCTTGTACTCNTATCAAGCAGTGTATTTTCTATATACACAGTAGNATATGGAGATCCGGACCTCGGNATNATCCTCACCTCCCATATTGGNCTCTTATTAGTCATCAGCGCCCAAGTCGCCTTCGGCATNTGGNTNTCTTCAATGACTTCCAATCAATTTATCGCATTTCTTTTTACGATGTGNGGGATGTTCTTNCTCATGATCTTAAGNTGGATAGCTCCAAANATCACATCAAATAGTAATACAGAAAGCTTTTTCAAATACCTTGCTTCAAANACTCACCTTGACCCTTTTTTAAAAGGCATGATCTCAGTAGCTGACGTAACATATTTCGTCATTTTCACTGTTCTATTTCTATTTNTNACGAACCTATCATTAGATTCACAAAGATGGAAATAACAACTGAGTGATCTGTATTAGGCAACTTAACATTTCCCGAAAACTAATCGGGANAGTTTTACTTNAAAAAGGAGATTTATAATGAACCCGTTACTGCTGACTCTCCCGTTTTTATCAATTCTNTTTGCCACCGTAGGCGGTGGCNTTGAAAACNACNTTNCCNAGCAANCCTGAAATACATATTNTTAGCTATTTTTTGAGTGGCTCAACATTAATNGCNTGGATANTACTTGACCGGCAAGCNTTCATCTCANCATTTAAGCGNAAGGGNTCAANACANGGNTTTAGNCAAGGGCTCAGCTTGNTTTTAGTCTNCTGCNATCCTAGCNGGNGCAGGAATGCTNTCTACGAAACCNCGCTTTAANAAATCAGTAGACCTAACCACAAATAGTAACAANACNCTGTCNAATCAATCACAAAAAATCNTNGAAAAAATCGNAAAATCTAANACNNCAATTAACATTATAGGCTTCTTTAAAGATGAAGCCATGAAAATGAAATTNACTGACCTNNTCAAACTCTACCANACACAGGGGTTCAANCCTCAGATTCAATATATAGACCCTCAGCAAGATCCTACAAAAGCGATCGCTGAGAAAATCACATANGANAATACNGTNATAGTTAAAGCAGGANAGNGATCAGCACGNTTNTCAACTATATCNGAAGAAAAATTCACCAATGCCATNATCCATGCAATGAAAGCTAANTCGAAAACAATTTACTTCACNACAGGTCATGGAGANGGANAGATAGATAACAAATCGGAACTCGGCTACGAAATTGCNGTTAGTGAGCTGACNGGCAATANNTACAACGTNAAACCACTCAACCTGCTTAAACTAGGAAAAGTGCCATCAGATGCTGACTTAATTATTATNGCCAATCCTAATTACGATTTTAAAGATAGCGAAGTTAAGNTNATTGAAAGATCCNTNTTAAANGGCACNCCTTTATTGACCATGGCTGACTCTATGAAAAAAATACCAAATTTAAACCGACTNTTAGCNGACTTTGGCTTNGAATTTTCTTCNGATTTACTGATATTAGANCCNAATGATCCNAGAGCTCANCTANTAGGACAAAACTATACATTTGTTTCTAAGTTTGACGACCTTAATCCTGTCACTAAGGATTTTGCGGCACAATCTTCAGTTAACCTAGGACTAACCAATACAAGAAGCTTACGGACTNTCGANAAAAATAGATATTCGATGAATCCGCAACTGATCGCNCATACTGCAGACATCATCATAAAAGTTAAAAACATCAAAACTAGCAAGGACTTAGAATCTATTTCAAATTCCCAGNTTGANTCNGGTGAATTCCCNGTCATCGGNGTCAGNACAGGNCCNNTGGGANGCAAGGANCTTGCTCAAAAAGCNCNNTCTAANNAAGCCACATCAGCTGATGTGNCTCCGNAAATANATAGCANTGNCTCGAAAGAATTAAAAATAGCTGCAGTAGGATCCGGAAGTTTAGCCACAAACCAAGGAGTTCAAAGCGCCGAAAACCTAGATATGTTTATCAACTTAACAAATTACCTACTTGAGGATGAAGANTTTATATCGATCCGNCCAAAAGANATAAAACAGTCTAACTTGGATATAGCNTCAGACAGTTCCCAATTTTGGTTTATATTTATCTCCTTTATTTATCCTTTTNTTTTTATTGGNGCAGGCACATGGTATTGGCTCAGAAGGAGATCAGCATGACCAAATTTAAAAAACCCGTTGCCCTGACTTTAATCCTAGTTCTTTTAGCTGCGTTAGCCTGGTGGGATGAANGTGAAACTAAAAATCAAGAAAATCAGGNCAAACTCAAGAATCGAGTGCTTACGTTTAAACCAGACCAAGTCAAAAAAATCGAGTTNTTTTCACCGAGAAAANACCAGAAATTTGTCTTACAAAANTCAGAAGCACANTTNTGGTCAATAACCAAACCAATTNCTGCTAAAGCGGACCAAGATAAAATTGTNTCTTTTCTCAAGANTCTATCTGANTATCAGTATGAGAGNAAGATTGATAANAGCCAAATAGACCNTAAGGATTACGGACTTGAAATACCTTCCAGCAAAATTATTCTCTCATTNGAAAATGAAAATGAAATGAATCTTCAAGTTGGCGACAAAACTCCAGTGGGCTATAGCAGTTATATTAAAACCTCCAAGTCTGAANNGGTCTACTTAGGAAGTCAGTTTATTACCACACTGGNAAATAAATCATTATTTGATTTACGATCGAAGAAATTCATNCAAAGTGACTTAAATGGNATTTCTTCTCTAGATTATCAGTCAGNAAAGACAAATCTGACTTTCAAGCTCGAAAACGGAGTATGGAACTGGGATGAAGGCGATAAGTTATCACAAAATGCNGTTAATAATTTTATCGATTTTATCAAACGCATCCAAGTTAAAGAATTTATAGATAANCCATCGANACAATTAAAAGCAGCCATTGATCNGAAGAATCCAGCAACCATGNTNATCGCNAACATTACTACCNAGTCTNCTGGCGGTAGACAGGAATTTGCGATTTTTCAAAATGCCGANCAGCTCTACGGAAAATTAAANGATTCAGNCACATTAAGCAAAATCGAGACTAAAGATAAAGAAAATCTANNCCTAANAAAAGACGACTTCATAAATAAGGATATTTTTAGTTTTGACTCAAGAGAAGTCATCGAACTTTCGATTAATGATCAAACATGGCGACGNACAGACTCCAAATGGCAANCNGATAGAACTGANTCTNANAATNANAACATCTTAAAAAACNTAAATGTACCTAGTTTNCTAGCAGATCTTGANTTTGCGACNGCTAATCGAACTANNAAAAAAAATNAAANCAGCCNNGGAAAGCTNCTNCTNCAATTCACNATCAAANCTTCGNAATATGAAATTAANGCAAAGATATTTGCCGATAAAANCNANNCCGAAAAAATAATTATAGAACATAGTCAGAGNGAAAAATCTTTCCAAACAAACAAGAGCCTGATAAGCCCNNTTCAAATANNAAAATCTTCTTAATGGTTTTCNGACTTAGCATTTCTATTTAAGAGGTGAGTGACCGCCTCTTGAAGATTTTTCTGACNATACAAAACATTATATACTTGATCAATCATNGGNCTATCAACTTCATACTTTTTAGCCAANTNCCAAGCAGCTTTGGCNGTCGTGACNCCTTCNGCAACTGAATTCATTTCCTCCAAAACTCTCTCAAGAGATTTNCCTTGGCCAAGGCCGTATCCAACAGAATAATTTCGACTTTTTTCAGAAGTACAAGTCAAAAATAGATCTCCAACNCCACCNAGNCCGATAAATGTTATTGGATTAGCNCCCAAGGCAGTGCCAAACCGNCTAATTTCCGCAAGACCCCTTGTTAGNANAGCTGCNCGTGCATTCTGCTGCATNTTCAAACCNCCTGCAGCACCGGAAGCAATAGCAATTACATTTTTTAAAGCACCGGCAATCTCTAGCCCAACGGGATCACTGGACGTATATGCCCTAAANTGGGGNGTATGAAATACTAACTGAGCTAACATAGCTCGTTCGTCATCAAAGCTCGCCACAGAAACNGCAGTNGGCTCACGAGCAATAACNTCGATCGCAAAACTCGGACCAGANAGAATNACTGACGACCTTCCTACTTTCTCCCCAAANACGTCNCTGATAATATCAATNGGTAGNCATAAAGTCTTATTTTCNATNCCCTTAGCAGCGCAAATCAATAGCTTNNCATCCATCACTTCNCTAATATNCAATTCACTCAANCTCTTAAGAACTTGGCGCATTGATTGAGTNGGGATGGATATTAGNAGAACTTCAGCNTCCTCTATACGAACATCAGCTAAATCACTNGTAGCTTNAATATTTTTNGATANTTCAAAGTNAGACAAATACTTTGGATTGTACCCTTCTTCATTAATACAATCAGCAACNNCCTGATCGCGNGCCCAGATAATCACTTGATAGCCNTTNNCTGCTAGATGCTGGGCCAAACAAGTACCAAAAGTACCCGCNCCAAGNACAGCTATTCGCTCTATTTGNCGGCTCTGNTGCACNATTTTTTCAGATATTTCAGTCAATTCAATGTCTGTCATGAAAGCCTCGCTATATTGAGAATGCTTAGGTAGGTATTCCTAGACATTTATGATACCATCATCGTTTTCGTTAAATTAACATTTCGGTAAAGCACTTTATGGAACTGCTAACCNTCACACTGTTTTCGATAATAGGATCTACGATTCTATTATTATCAAGCAAAAAGTTCTTGTTATACTTAGCTNTTTTTTGCTTGGTCTCTGCACAGACCATAGCTTCTATCGTATATTGGCACGGATATACNACCCTCGTTGGAGGTNGTCACTATAAGCCTACTNTCTATATACTCCNTCTTCACTATAGCTAAACATTATNATCATATCGAGAAACAAATTATCTNTGCAATCATGTCACTNGCNTTNGCATTTTGTCTCACTTTGGAATATTCAACATCAGGAGAAAAGTTGATTTTAGGGTCGGCCATGGTAATGTTTTTTAGCGGCCTNTTCTCATTTTCAAAATCGATTGAGAATGGATCCATAATNGGAATCGTTNTNATTACAAATGGGCTNCACTTAATTAGCACTTTCTCTATCTGGACAGCCGACTTAGCCGGNAGCTGGTATCTCAATATCATACCACCACTAATCCTGGGNACTTTCATTCCAAGTCACAAACTAATTATCAAGCTCGATACAGAAAACCCGGGAAGTCTCAAGGATCCAATATTGAAAGGATAATTTATGAAGCCATTAGTATTAGTGAAAACCAATACAAAGAATTTACTGGCTAGTTTCGAGGTTCTTGGCGGCATAATTAGCTATAAAATGAATGGGCAGATCAAAAGTCAAACCAGCTGGTTTGTTGCTGGAATTATAGCTCTATTGCTTGGAAGTATCTTTTAGGTATCTAATGAAAAATCAGAACACAATTTATTTAGTAACCCTCATAACTGTATCCATAACTTTATGTATACTACTTAACTTAAAATTGATCCCTCTTACTACTTTTGGCCTTTGGACAGCAGTACTATTGACTCACTTAATACGAGATATAGTTAGCTCAGACCTATATCCTATAGACTGGTTATCAATAATATGCCTTTCAACCCCACTAATTTGGATGGAAAACCAAAACCTGGAATTTCTCGGTCGGACCAACGATGGCTGGCCATTAGCAACCTCATATAATTTTATAAACCAGAAATGGCTAATGATTTTAATACCCGTCTGGTATTTTATTAGAGCGTTCCCATTTGAAAGGCCTGCAAATAANCTGGCNANNNGCTGGGATAGCCTGTCCCAATTTATNGGCTGNATTGCCATTGCTATATCNATTCATTCCTTACCNGAGATCCAAGNNNCATCAANATNTCTTTTATGTATGCTTTGTGTTCTTAGTCTNGTGAGATCNNCACTGCTGANAAAGANACACCTTAANTGTTCATTATTAAACTTAACCATTATTATAANCNTAGTNCCTTTACCNAACCTCCAGTGGATTNTAACGATTGGAACTGTATATTTNATAATATTAGNGATAATCTTNATATATANTCAGCAGAGNCATGAAANATGCAAATAGAATNTATTTGGCTAATTTTAGCACCTATTTTATTAAGTTTTNTATTCANCAATAAGAATAATTCAATTTGGTCTATGATTGGATNAGGNATTACATTTGGTAGTATAGTAATTGCAATAANNTCTTCGGATCTAATNACNTTCAGTATTTGTATCGTTGCAGCNGTTCTATCGTGGCCNGTTTTNAAACTGATACATCTCAACGNCACAGATAAANNNCAGCGTAATANCCTAGAAGGTACGACTAAACATCTTTTTCACAACTTCTTGGCAAGCACTATTTTTAGCTTAGGCATNGCACTNATNCTATTAAACAGCGATAGTTTAAGCATCTCAGCCATTACACNAACATTGAANCAACAATCNATATCTCNATCCNGCCTATTGGGAGCTATTGCGACNGTCGNCTCTGCACTNGCATTGATAGGNATGATTCCTTTTCATTTNTACTCTGCTGATACTGCCGAAGCAGCTAACGAAAATGGTCATTTACCTCTTACGATCAACTTTACTATTGCATTCTTGATCATGTATAAATTGTTCCCTTGGGGNTGCCTATGGCAAAAGGTNNACCTCCATAATGCAATTANTACACTNTTGATCNTAAGCGTNTTCCTAGGTCCNATGATCGCATGCGTACAAGCAAGAATTATCNGGTTGCTGACNTGGCTAGTANTCGGAGAANTATCCTTTNTTTTCCTACTNATNATTCAGTTTAGNCCNATAGGATACCATGACTCAATGAATGCNGGNATATTAATGCTTTTTTCATCTATGGCAGGTCTAGGCATCTTCTTTCAGATATGNAACAAAATCGGTATCTTTTCGAAACCTGCACCNGTTCTAGCCGATATAACAGGCNTGTGGAAAAAGTCAAANATACAAGTTATTATAGCTATATACGCATTAGTATGGCTNTGCAATCTACCGGGATCACCNGGCTGGCTCGGTAAATGGNCTNTNCTGAAAACCATGATTAATCAAACAGACTATTGGTTAATAATATCATTCGGATCTATACCGATACAGATTTTGAATATTNATTATGTCTTTAAATACATGCGTACTGGACAGGAGCCATCAATCAACAGCCTCAAAATAAATTNAATAATAATTATAATGATGCTTGCAACTACTAGTATATTCTATTTTTCAAATCACCTAATATAATACTAGTTCTGTATATTAGTCTTGCGAATGGNAAACGCAGNCTCACTCAGNNAGGAACANATAATTGTGTATCCTATTTTAATTCATTGGAATAACATAATAATTCCGTCTTGGCATGTTTTTTATGTGACGGCTTTTATCGCTAGTTGGTATCTAACTCAATACNTNGCCCCTAAAAAACCAAATCTGACCGANCATTTAACTAAACTATTTATCATAATTTATATCAGCGGCTATTTTGGATCCCGACTGTTCAACATTCTAGTCTTCAACGAATATTNGGATAACTATAGTAAAATACCACTATTACTCTTCCAGCTAGGGGGAATGACTTTTTATGGTGGATTTATACTCTCNATACTTGCNTCGACAATATACTTATACCGCAAAGAAANTAATCCTATGTTGTTTGCGGACATTATACTTCCAGCATCAATGNTAGGNTTNGCTATAGGACGATTCGGCTGTTTTCTAAATGGNGATGATTATGGTAAGCCAGCCGGCGACTTCTGGGCAGGCGTGATCTTCCCCAACCTAAATGATTCCATTCATCGNCACCCGACACAACTNTACGAAATGATCTTGTGCTTGTTNCTGTTNTTTAGCTCTCGTCTTTGTAAAGATAAGGTCGGAAGTAAATCTGCATATATTATTTTAGGATATGCACTGGGTCGGTTCCTCTTGGAATTTCTGCGCGGAGACTACCGAGGTAACCTCGGCATCTCTTGGCTATCAACGTCCCAAACAATAAGTCTAACTATTTGCACACTCACTCTTGTATACTTCAGCTGGAAGAAGTTACTCCAACTTCAAAAGTAAGTCACCCTCTTCGACTACATCCCCAACGGATACCGTAATATCCGTAACTCGGCCGGGNTGCTTTGCTGTTATCGCATATTCCATCTTCATCGATTCGGTAATAATAACGACATCACCTTTATTTAATTGATCTCCAAGTTTTGTATTAATTTCAAGCACCTTCCCTGGCATCGGTGCTCCAATCTGCGATTTGGACATTAAATCGGCTTTTGGCCTTGTCACTACAGTACTTTCTATTGAATGATCCATCACTTCAATGACTCGCGTAAAACCATTCAACTGAAAGAAAATCTCTCTAAAACCTTCATCATTAGGATCAGTGATCCCAGATAAAGACAAAAATAGAGTTTTGCCAGGTTCTAGTTCAACTTCAATTTCTTCACCATTCTCCAAACCGTAGAAAAATGTTTTCGTTGGTAAAATTGAAACATCACCATAATCCCTATCATGCTTCACCATCTCACTAAAAACCTTTGGATATAACCTATAGCTTAACACTTCCCGATCCGTCGGANTTCTATCAAGAGACGTAGCTAATTCAGCTCGAGTCGATTCTAAAGAGTCATTATCCCTAACAGTTAATTTTTCCGGNNCNGGAGGATTTTTACCCANCACCATTTCCCGCAANTCCTGNGGNAANCCGCCAAAAGGTATACCCATATGCCCTTTCATAAAACTAACAACAGAGTCNGGATAATCTAACTCGGGCTTAGTTAGTAAAAANTCCTCNCCCGTGAGCTTATTTTTTTGNAAAAGTAAGGCCATATCACCCACTACTTTCGANGAAGGAGTTACTTTTACTATATTACCTAATAGCTGGTTAACTTCTCGNTACCGCTCAGTAAGGTTATAGAACTCCTCAGAACTTACNCCNACTTTCATAGCCTGGTCATACAAATTGCTATATTGACCACCNGGAATTTCATGNCGGTAAACAGATGTAGTAGAAGACTTTATNCCCGGATCAAAGGCCTGATAGATATTTCTGATCGCCTCCCAATAAGGAGCTAACTTATCCAANGANTGTAANTCAATATCAGGAGCAACATCCAAACCATCTAAAGANGCAACTAAAGCATTTAANCTAGGCTGAGAAGTCAGGCCTGACATAGCNCTAATAGCTCCATCGACAATATCGCANCCTGCTCGAGATGCAGCCATCAAAGTCGCTTCCGCNGCTCCAGATGTTGCATGAGTATGCAANTGAATCGGGAGTTCAGTCCGTTCTTTCAGTTCNGTTATCAATATCCTAGCAGCTTCNGGCCGCAATAAACCNGCCATATCCTTGATACAGAGTATATCAGTGCCCATAGATTTCAGCTGNAAAGCTATGTCTACAAAATACTTTAAAGTATATTTTGAATTCTCAGGATCAACTAGATTACCTGTATAACAAACTGCGGCTTCAGCAATCGCTCCATGTTTTTTAACTTGTTCAATTGCTACCGCCATTTGCTCTGGATTATTCAAACAATCAAAAACCCTGAAGAGGTCCAATCCTGACTCTGCAGTCAATCTTATGAAATCCTTGATCACCCATTCCGGATAATTAGTATAACCTACCGCATTATCGCCTCTGATAAGCATCTGAAGTAGAGTATTCGGAATTTTTTCTCTGATCATTGCCAATCGTTCCCAAGGGTCTTCCTTTAAAAATCGAAGGCAAGTATCAAAAGTAGCCCCTCCCCAAACTTCCAATGAAAAAAAGTCAGGGCCTAGAGTGCGATAAAAATCAGTAATATTGGTGATGTCGTAATTGCGCAACCTCGTAGCAAATAAACTTTGATGAGCATCGCGCATAGTCGTATCAGTTAGAAGTATCTTGTCATGGTCTTTAACCCACTTGACTAGGTCGACAACACCTCTTTTATCATAAACAGACTTAGCCGTTTCTCCTCTGTTTTTCGGCATAACCCCTTGATTGGTAACAGTAGGCGTTTTCCCTGACTTGGGTCGTGTCTGCTCATCAAGGGCATAAGGATTATTCACCGTTACATTACCAATATACTTCAAGAGCTTAGTCGCCCTATCCCTGGGCTGATGAAAAGCATATAAGTCAGGATTTTCGGCTAAAAAACTTGTATCCACCTTAGCGTTCAAAAAACGCTCATGAGAAACTATATTAATAAGTAATGGAA
>PBRN01000162.1 GCA_002725955.1 Pseudobdellovibrionaceae bacterium | reverse complement strand
TTATCATTGTAGATTTTGGTCCATGGTCCAGGGGTATTGGCTAATTTCCAATGATCGGTAGTGATTTCAACCTCTTTATTCTCAGGGTTGTCATCTCTGGTGAAAAGCCAATGGCCTTTTAGTTGAAACACCTCATCTAGATTGGATATATAAAACTGACAAGAGTCACATTTTTGATTATTAGTATCCGTAGATGATTTAGCATCAATCTCAATCCCCAGAGAGCCTGCGATTGAGATGATCAGGATAAGAAATGATTTACCTATGGCCAGAAACCTTCTGTCGGTAAGATCCTCCTTTTTTCTGTTTTCCATTCTCACCACTGATAATCCTAAATGGCTTAATTATTCGATAACATTGGCCAATTAATAGCTGCTTGATGACCCATCCCCACTTTCGGCGTCTTGTCGTGAAACTTTAACATATTGGAAAAAACAAGAAATTTGATTTATTTTGGGCAGATACAGTCAATTTATTGGCATATAATCCAAATGTTTTAACTAAGTACAATTTCATCGGGCTTTTTGTTTCTAATTCATCATGATAATCGTGAATTATCTTAGGGGTATGATTGATGAGTCATTGGACCATTGATGTGTTGGGCAATGAAAGAAAGGTTTGCCCTGAAAATTCTATTTTCAGGGTTCGTGGCGAAGTATTTGAGGACTGACTATAGGCTATCCAGAAATTTATTTTGGGTATCTTGTAACTTTTCCCTAACCTTACTATTACCTTTAGTTTTTTTGGTTAGTGCATCATTCAGTTGCTTGGCTAGAACTTTTTTATTTACAGCGATCTTGGCTGCACATCTCATCTTGATCGTTTCTATGCCAGCATCTGTTTTGAATACACGCTTATCGTAATACCGATTAACCACCCGCGCTCCAGAAGCTGAACCTTGGGCTAGAAAGGATGTATAACTTTCAAAGGCAGGATCGCCGGCGACGTCTTCGTCATTTATCTGACCTGATTCAGAGATATTTGATTTGATGTATTTTAACATTTCAGAACGAGCACTAGTGGCTGCAGCTTTCATGCAGGCATCAGGCCGGGTGTTTTCTGCCATAGTGGTGATATTTGCAAAAAACATATCTTCCTCTTCACTCCACATTACTTTTGCCCCGGTAGCCCAGTCTGGAGTATCGTCATAACCTTCGAGCCTTTCGACTACTTTAGGGCCTGTGGAGGAACAGGCTGAACCAATGATTGCTGTGCAAAATATCAGTTTAAGAGATGTTCTTAACATGTTTGTTTCCCCATATTCTGTTAAAGATCATTCTGTGGAATGGTTATAGATTTTGGCTTCATTTCTAATTATTTTAGTCCAACCGTTGAGGCTATGCCAGTATTTCCTGATCTTATTGATCTTATTCGTCGAGTGTTCTCGTTAAACAGTGGTTACGGAAAATTCAAAATACTGTCAAATTGACCCGATTGAAGGGGTAACAGTTTAATAGATAACTTATGTTATCATCGGCTCTTGGTTTTTTTTTGTTTTCAGGTAACTATCTTAATTTTGTGGCTGCGAATAGTGCGTCATTTTGTGGTTTGAGTTGGTTCTTCTAGAAAGGGTATGGATGTCTGCTAATTGGACCTTAAATCGTCTTATACCCATCAAGAGTATTCAGTCACTGATGATACGTTCTCCTAAAGAGGACCCTCTTTTGGACGGACTTCGTGGCATTTCAGTCATGATGATTGTTTTTTTTCACAGCATCTATGCTGTGTTTTATATTCTGAAGGATGGAGATCGGCTGCAGCAGTTTATTTCTGCGATACCTTCTTGGGCTCATATATTACTGACTACAGAGAAAGCCGTTGATATATTTTTTGTTGTGAGTGGTTATCTACTGGGTATGAGTTTGGTTAGGGAATTTCGAAAATTCGACAGACTAAATGCTCCGAAATTTTATGTGCGTCGGTGGTTTAGAATTTATCCAGTGTTTCTGTTGGCCTTGTTTATATATGGACTAGGAAATATTGACAGATCTTTAGATTATTTATGGGTAAATTTGTTTTTTCTTGATAATTTTCATGGTCAAATGATTATTCCGGTTGGCTGGTCCTTGTCGGTTGAAATGCAGTTCTACCTTATTCTTCCAGTGCTTGTTCTCGGTCTGATGAAAACAGGTCGGCCCTTAACATGTTTGCTTTTACTATTTTTGGCAATGACCGCCTTACTTTGGTTGATTTGTACCTTGAATCCGGAAATAGCCAGCACTCCCTTCTATGATTTTAGGCCTGGTGGCAAAGATCCTGAAGTGTTTTTGCAGAACTTGTACTATCCGACCCAGGGGCGTTTAGGTCCCTTAATTTTAGGTCTGTTTTGGGGGTGGTATCATGTGGTGTGCCCTGATTTATCTTTCCAAAAATTCCTGGATAGGCTTAGTCCTGTCATAAGAGAAATGGCATTGTTACTGTGTTGCATTGTTATATATGTTACGATGCGCTTTCCTGTTTACGATGCGAACTCATGGTTTTATCAACCTTTTTCGATGCAGCTGAATCTGTGGGGCCACGTCATGCACCGCCATTTATTTTGTATGGCTTTGGTTACCATGATGATATTACTCAACACACAAGGACTGCGTGGGCCATTTCATAATAGCTTAATAGCTATGCTTCAGCATGGTTTCTGGCGTCCTTTTTCCCAGTTAGTTTTTCCGATTTATCTTTTCCATTTTCCTGCTATCGCACTTGCTTCAGTTATTGTGCTGGGGACCACTAATATGCAGCAGATTGAAATGATGTACTTATGGCAGGTATGTCTTATATTTTTGATGGCGATGTTTGTTGTGTTCTTTTTTGCTTTGTTGGTGCACTTCAAGCTGGAAGTACCGATGATTCAGAAAGGTAATCAACTTGCGAACAGTTGGTTTCCGGATCATAAGTCCGAGAAGAAACTTGGTGTTTTGGATAAACCGCTCTCCTGAAAAGCTTTCTTTTTTGTAATAATCGACTAAAACCCTTGAAATAAGGCTTTTAATCTAAATGGGCTATTCTTGCCTGCTTGTGGCAGCAGCTATAGGTTTATGATGTAAGTATCGATCTATGTGCCGATCGAATGCCAAGAACCTATATTGAGAATAACTTTATTAACCGAGAGAAGATGCCGGTAAAGTCGAAAAAACAAGGGAATAAAAAAACCTCTACTAAGGCTGAAATTGTTTTAGCTGAAGAGTTGGTGAAGTCTCTGTTAAAAATAACTCAAGACTTGCAATCCTCAGAAAAGCAAGCTGTGCGAATTGACATGTTAAATCAGGTGGCTAAAGCCATCAAGGAAGTCCGAAAGATCTGGCAACAAGAACCTTTAGATAAGAACGATGTAGTTAGTCAGTTAAA
Source organism: Pseudobdellovibrionaceae bacterium (assembly GCA_002725955.1). GTDB lineage: Bacteria > Bdellovibrionota_B > Oligoflexia > Oligoflexales > Oligoflexaceae. The sequence goes on along the minus strand of PBRN01000162.1, from coordinate 5,259 downwards.
AAGTATTGAACACTTAGTAAGTGATGATGAAGTATCCTTCCTAAAAACCATCGCGGTACAATCTCAGTCTCAAGTGGACAAAGATATAAAGGCTGGCGCTAAGACTATTCCTGAATCTTTAATTACATTGGAAAGTGGTATTGAAGCTCTGAGAAAGATTTGGGAGCCAGCTGTTACTGCTGAGCACGAAGTGCCCAACTCTTATAACCTATGGTCAGAATTTTTTCTTCACACAGATCGCTCCTTTGTAGCTCAAACGGCGAATCTTGAAAAACAAGGAGATCTATTATTTAACTGTTCATGGTTACCCACTGGGAATGATTTTCAATTTTTGACAGGCGCATTGTCACAATTTATTAAAAATGCAGTGGAACATGGTGTAGAAAAAAAAGATGAACGGCAGGTAGCCGGAAAGTCTCCGTTTGGCAAAGTTGAGGTGTCTATAGATTTTCAAAATGGTAATTGGGTTGTTACGATCGAAGATGATGGTATGGGCGTGGCTTTATTGCCATTATTGCAAAATGCAGAACCGCTTAATATTAAGAAGTTTAATGATTATGCAGCCAAACTAAAAGATGATGAAAATTATAACGTACCGATTTCAGACATTGTTGAATTGATTTGTTATTCNGGTTTATCTGCGAAAGATGTGATGTCTCCGACCTCAAAGCGTGGTAANGGTTTAGCTACTATCCATGAGGAAATTAAAGCAAAGGGTGGAGTCCTCGAGCTGAAACGGACTGGCAAAGATGGTACCGTTGTGNAGGTGACCTTTCCTGCTCAGTCTCCCGCTCAGCCCTATCCAAGTTATGAATGGNANGAATTAATTCTGATCGTTGATGATGATGAAGATATTGTAGATTATGTTATAGATTTGCTGGATGATATNGGCTTAAAGGCGATTACTGCAGCCCACGGNCTCGAAGCNCTTGACCAATTAAATAACAATCAGGTGACACTGGTTATTTCAGATATGACCATGCCTAAAATGACTGGNTTTGGCTTGATCGCAGCTATGGCTGAATCATATAATGAAATCCCGGTTATGTTCCTGACCGGTCATGAAGGTGATACAGGAATTCGTATAGCTCTTGATGTTAAGGCAGCTGGTTATTTGAGTAAGCCTTGCACCCTAGAAGAATTGCGGGTCAATGTTTATCGAGCGATTCGTCGTCGNCGATGGGAATTCCCCGAAATAGCCTTGAAAATTAAGGATCAAATGAAGAAGGTCTCTTAGTGTGGGCTTATTGATNTGTATTTTTCTCTCTTAGTGATAGCCANCTTCATTTNNTCACCCCTTTAATCCAAGGCAAAAATTCTACTTGATCTATCCAGCTGATATGAGGAAGGNCNTGATTNTATAATGTCCGTTAAAAATTTTNCCCTCATAANAATGGNAGCCTTGATAGCTTTNCTACTGTTGTTGATTTTTTGTGGNTTTNTATACCAGCGGAAGATCATGGGAATAGGAGTTTCGGCTTCGGNGGTTGGAATTAGTGCTCCTCTGTACCGNCAAGTAAATCCATTTCAGGGTACAGGAGGGTGGCCTCTTAGCAGTGGAATGACTTTTCCTGGGCCGACAAGACCCTTTGGGATGATAAGGCCAGGGCCTGATACTGCNTTTGGAACTTCGACNAATTGGTCNACTATTTTTGATAATATGGCNACATCAGGTTACTACTATGGGCACGGTCGTTTAAAAGGTTTCAGTCAATACCGATTGTCTGGCACTGGCTTNCAGGAAGGAGGGCAGTTACGTATCCTCCCNATTCTCGGTATTCGTCATTCCNTCGATTTTTCTCAGGCCCAACCTNCATTAGATCAAGGNTATGNTTTTTCTCATTCTAGTGAGAAAGCNTGGGCCGGNTATTATGAAGTTACTTTGAAGGAACCCCAGGTGAAAGTCCGATTGACCNCCACTGAGAGAGTTGCAATCTATCAGTTCAATTGGNCGGAGCANCTGAACCAGTCCCNTGGACTGTGGATATCAGGAGCAAGCATATTTGGTTTACAACAGAATCTAAAAGAAACAGAAATGNTCTTGGGNAAAANTCGTNATAGTTTTTCGGNNAAGGTATTACAAACTGGNGGTTTTTCTNGTCATTATGGAGGGCAGATCTTTTATTTTTATGTTGANTTCGATCAAAAAGCTGTTCCCATTTTGGCTGAGAAANCACAGCTGGTNTTAAGCTTTGAGNNNAAAAAGGTTGAGATGCGNNTTGGTATGAGCCTTACCAGCATTGATGCTGCAAGGAAGCATGTGCGTTTGGAGGCGGGAAGCTTGTCCTTTGATGAACTATTAGATCAATCACAGCAAGAGTGGGAGAAAAGATTAANTAAAATAGAAATTCAAACTAATGATTCGGTTCAGAAGCAGCTTTTTTATACTCAGCTTTATCATTCAATGATTCATCCGACTCTTTGGTCGGACGCTGATGGNACCTATATCGGAGTAGATGGTGTTAAGCATAAACAAGGAATACGTTACCGTACTGATCTTTCTCTGTGGGATACCGTCCGAACCCTTCACCCTCTTCATGCCTTGATAGCTAAAGATATCCAGTTCGAATCTTTATCCAGCCTTTGGAATATGCAGCAAAAGCTTGGTTTTTTGCCTCGNTGGCCTCAAGGTTCGGGAGTTACAGGTATCATGATCGGGGATCCGGCTGCACTACTTTTGAGTGAAAACGCTATGAANGGNATGAGNCCTGTGCCCATACCTGAATTGTTGGCGAGGTTTGATTATNTGTCACAGGGAGAATCTTGGGTTTGTGGCCGATTGCAGTGGTGTGATGGTCACGGAGTGCAGTCAGTCAGTAAGACCCTAGATTATAGTTGGGCTGGTTATTCCATGGCTCGATTAGCGGAAACTGTTGATTCGCCCTATCAAACAACTTTTGACCGGATTGCAGCCAAGGGGAAAGAATTGTGGAATCCACAGAGTGGGTATTTTCAGCCCAGGGATAGATCGGGCCAATGGCTGCCTTTTGATAAAGGTGCTAACCCTTTAAATGATGAATTGTTTGGAACTCGTAATGGACGTCATTGGACTGAAGGGAGCCCTGATCATTGGCGGTATAGTTATTGGTGGGATCCTAAAAGTATAAAAGCATTATGGGAATCTAATACTGGGAATATTGGATCACTAGAACAGGCTTTAGACGCTTTCATGGGTCATCGGGGCAAGCTACATGGAAATTTGGGTCAATTTTGGCCTCCATCTAGTTATTGGCATGGTAATGAACATGATATTCACAGCCCTTGGTTGTTTTCCATGTTGGGCAAACCACAGGTGACGGGGCATTGGGTCCAGCAGATTTTGCGAGAAAGATATGCCACTGGCCCAGCTGGGTTAGATGGTAATGATGATACTGGAACACTAGGGGCATGGTATGTCTGGGGGACTGCTGGTATTTATCCAATTGCGGGGACGGATCTCTATTGGCTAGGTTGGCCGGCTGTTGATAGAATGGAGTTAAACCTTGGGGGTGACCATAAATTGGTTATTGTCAGGGATGAGCCGCTGCCTGCTAAAGGAAAAAGAGTTAAGATTTATTGGCAAGGTCAGCCTTTGTGTGCAGCTATGATTAGACATCGACAGCTGGTTGCTGGGGGAACTCTCTTATTTAAGAGTATAAACATTGAAAAAGGAGATAATCTTGAGTGCTCTTTCCGGTAAGTTATTATGGTGCCGCATTCTATTAGCTATGATGACTTTGATTGTCGTTCTTCTGTTTTTTTTGCCTCGTGATGATTATGATCAATCCTTTGCAGTGAAAAAAAACTTGCAAGGTAAGAATTTGTGGGCAGGTTTTAGCAAAGTCTCAATAGGGCCTGTTCCCGTTGGGACGGCTTTAGCTGGCTATGATTATGGGAGAGAGTCTACTGGACCAATGGTATCCTGGTTGCCCTTGGAAGTGAGGGTTTTGATATTGCAGCCTACTGAAAAAACGGCAGGTAAAGATCAAGTTATTCTACTTGGGGCGATTGATGTTCTGGGGTTGTCGGTACCACTGCTGAAAAGCTTGAAAGCCATTGGCGAGAAATTTGGTATTTCTGCAGATCAGCAATTTTGGTTCGCTAGTCATTCTCATAGTGCTCCTGATTTAATCGGCTTATGGGGAGGGGTTGAGCAGTCATATTTAGATCATGTTTTAGCGCAGGTAAATCAAGCGACTGAAGAAGCATTATCTTATCGTATGCTGGTTGAACCCTGGTATGCTTCTGCTTTAACCGAACCTCCGGATGGTTCGTTTGCTGGTAAGTCAAGCGAAGGTTTTCAAATGAGTACGCTGCATGCTCTGCAGCTAAGGACTTCAGATGAAACGCCATGGTTAGATCTTGTTTTTTACGGTGCTCATCCAGCGTTGCTCGATAGGAACTGGACGCTGCCATCTGGTGGTCTCGCTTCGTACTTATCAAACAAGCTGGAGAAACACTACCGACGCCCCTTTATGTTTATCAATAGCTCCCTTGGCAGTGATAACTCCATTGTGTTGGATGGCTTAAATAGCGAAAATCAGATTGCGGCTACGGAAGAGCAAGTTAAATCTTATTTCAACGGTATTTTGCCGTGGATGGAGTTGGTATACCAGCGTAGTGAAAAACTAGGGTTTGATGGGCTTGGTATTGAAACGAAGAATATTTCACTGAAACTAGGTCATAGCCTCTTATGGTTTTATAATAGAATTGGTTGGATGCCTTTAAATCGTGACTCAGAAGGGGATGTTGTTGCTGGGGTTTCAAAGATAAACTTTGGTTCCGAATTTTCACTGCTATGCTTGCCTGGAAGCATTTTTCCGGTTTTCGAACAACAATGGACCAATTTGAAGGGCGATATAGGGATTGTTAGTTTATGCAATGATTCTGTCGGCTATTTTGTGCCTCCCGGTGCAGTTGGATTGGATCAGAATAGAGAAGATAGATTTAATTTGGGGGTTGATAATGCAGAACGTTTATCTTCGATTATAGTAAAGTGGTTGAAAAAAGATGAGACGGTCGTTCGATGACGTGTAGATGGTCCTGTTGCAAAAAAATGATGAGCCGCAAGAATTGTGAAGTACATTTCTAAGCAACCAATGAGCTGAACACTTCGTCCTCCAAGTTGAGCTTGGACGATGAACTAATCGCTTATTTTTTGTTTTCATCTTTTAAAATCTCAATTAAAGGCTCAATTACTTCTTTCTGATTGGAATTAAATTTAAAGATAAACTGGCGGCTGAAGTACAGTCACTTTTTCTAGGAAAAAATATCATTACA
>PBRN01000161.1 GCA_002725955.1 Pseudobdellovibrionaceae bacterium | reverse complement strand
CTTTTCCAACGGAACTCCAAGGAGCAGAAAATGTTTTCTACGCCTCAGGGGAATAACAATAACCAAAATCTAAATGATAATGAAAATTGTTATCAACAACGTAGTAAACGACCTTTGGAAAAGCAAGTTTTTTTTTGGATTTAGTAGAAGGGGAGCTTGGGTAGCGATAATTAAGATATAAGTATCTGCAAATATATAGTTTTTTATATTAAAGTTTGTTTTGTTCGAGTTTTTGGTCTTTGAGAAGTGGTCAAGGGTACTTTGGTGGTATCCCTGCTAGCAGTGCGATAAAATGGATGCGCCTATGTGGCTTCTATTAAAACTTAGGTTACCTGTGCTGAATCAGTTCGCCCAAAGTGGGGTTCATTGCTAAGATATAGTAAGAATCTATTAGCTTTAACTATTGCAATAATGAGGGATTGGCCAGTGTGCATCATTTGTTTAGAATTCGAAAAGTGGAACGACTTGAAGGATGCGCGTCGCATGATTGAAGCAGCGAGGCGTGAAGTTGCAATTGATGAATCACATCTTCAAGAGATTGAAAAAAAGCTAGCAGAAGAGGAAAAGAAACCTTCTTCTAAAACGTCTTCTAAAACGTCTTCTAATCCCTAGTTAGGTTATAATGGCGGCAGGCAATGGCTTCTCTACGCCTAGTGATTCTTTTAGGATTTCTAGAAGTTTATATCCTATTTATGCCATTATGGATGCCTTTGGTCGGCGGATTACTATAATTTAGCTCATATCCATCTTTTATGACCCAGATACTAAAAGCTCAGCTTTTGGCTGGTCTTTTACTTGGTTAATAAAGGACATCCTTTTAACGGACATGGTATTTGCCATGACTTTTTATAGGGCTGTGCGCACAGATGCAGAACAGAGATTAGTGCCGTCAAAAAGGTTCGACTGATATTTCTGAGTTTTTACTTTCGAAATAGCTCAATAAAACATTTTTCTCACAGTGTTTGTCTAGACTAAAGAGTCCCAATTTAGATACATATTCAAAGTACTCTTCTGTAAATAGAGCAGAATGATTGGCTTTAACATTGAAGGCGAATGGAGATCTTTTGGGTGTAGCAGATAGAAATAGAGCCGTCGTCATTGGCGTATTGCTTGGCAGTGGGGAAGAATCGCACTTAAATGAAGATTTGGATGAACTGACTCGTCTGCTGGAGACTCTTGGGGTCGCTGTGGCTGGTAGGGTGATCCAGAAGAGGCAGAGATTATCTCCTAAGTGCCTGGTTGGTACAGGCAAAGTTATGGAAATCAAATCTTTGTTAGAAGCTTTGTGTGCTAATGTTGTCGTTTTTGATCATAGTTTGACGGCCCCTCAATTACGCAATTTGGAAAAAATGTTAGAATGTGAGGTTTTGGATCGGACTGGGGTTATCTTAGAAATTTTTTCAAGGCATGCAAAAACTAATCAGGCAAGAACCCAAGTTGAAATTGCGCGCTTAGAATATGAGCTTCCTCGCATGACTGGTGCCTGGACACACTTCCAGCGGCAGGCCGGTGGTGGCGTGCGTTCGCGTGGTATGGGTGAAAAACAGTTGGAAGTGGATCGCAGAAGAGCTAGAGAGCGCATTGCAAGATTGCATAAACAGTTAGAGCAGATTCAAAAAGAAAAAAGGACTCAGAGGAAGTCTAGNTCAAAAGAATTGAAAGTTGCTTTGGTTGGCTATACCAATTCAGGTAAAACNACTTTGATGAAATCTATGACTAGAACGGATNTTAGTGGTCGNAATGAGCTTTTTGCTACNCTTGATACTAACATTAAAGTTATNGATCCTAAGACAAGGCCAAAAATTCTTTTNTCTGATACAGTTGGATTTATTAANAACCTTCCNCATAGTCTGGTTGATTCATTTAAGTCTACCCTAGATGAAGTTCTGGAAGCTGATCTTATTCTNCATGTGGTTGATGTCGCTTTTTCTGAGTATCGNGACCATATTGAGGTTACAGAAAGTGTGTTACGTGATATTGGTGCNGCGGAAATTCCAGCGATGATTGTTTTTAACAAATCAGATCAGCTTGATGATGGTGTTTTACCTAGAATTCTNCAGTCAGCATANCTCGATAGTATTGTAGTTTCGGCTTTTAGCGATGTGGANGTGGGCAGGCTTAGAAACCATATTTTTGATTTCTTCAANAAGAATTTTAGGTATAGTTTGCTCAAGGTTTCATCTGATGAACAACAGGTNCANTCTCTCATATTTAATACTTGTGTAGTGCGAAGTGCNGATTANTCGATTGAGGGTGTAGTGATTTTTGANGTTGAGGCTACTCCCGCNATTTTGCAGAGGTTAAAGCCNTGGCAATGTGATGAGTTGCCNGAAGTTGAGGGTGAATCACTCTAAAAGATAATTGGAAAGGATGAATATGNATACAGTNTCTATAGATACGCGTTTTCTGGGTGAGTTAAAAGATAGTGCTGATGCTTCATTGGANNGAAGTGTTAANGCTCTNGAGGCAATTCAATCGGGTGAGTGTCAAGGTAGTGAATGGTTGGGGTGGTATGATTATCCGAGGCGTCATGGNTTTGATGTTGTGCGCACAATTAGTTCATATAAAGAATCAATAGATTTTCATTATGATCTTGTTGTTGTGATTGGTATTGGTGGGTCCTATGCNGGAACAAAAGCGGTNGATGATGCTATAGCTCANAANTATCAAGGTTGGATAGATNAAGCTTCAGCTCAGATCCCTATAGTGTATGCAGGGCATAATTTATCTGAATCNGAGCTTGTNGAACTGATTGATTTAATGGATGCAAAGCAGCCTTTAGTNAATNTTATTTCAAAGTCGGGAACTACTACGGANCCNAGTGTTGCTTTTCGGGTGATTCGACGATATTTGGANCAGCGCTTTGGNGTCGAGCAGAGTGCGCGTCGCATTGTNGCCACTACTGACAAAGATANAGGNGTTCTTAGGTCATTAGCGGAGGAGCAAGGTTATAAAACATTTCCGATTCCAGCAGATATTGGAGGACGATTTTCAGTNNTATCTTGNGTCGGTCTNATTCCTTTGGCGCTTGCTGGTTACGATATNAAACTTTTGTTGGAAGGNGCTGATGNNGTNTTTGAGTCCATTCGCAGTGCTGATNATTTGTCGCAGGAACCTGTTGTTCAATACGCNGCTGCACGTATTGCTGCTTTTGAGTCTGGTAAGGCTGTGGAAGTTCTAGCTATACCTGANCCTAGATTGATAGGTGTTNTGGANTGGTGGAAACAATTGTTNGGGGAGTCTGAGGGTAAAGATGGCAANGGTNTAGTNCCTACGGGCTTNGTTTTTACNACTGATNTGCATTCTTTGGGNCAGATGGTGCAGGATGGTGTTCGTAATCTTTTTGAAACAGTTATTACTTGCAAAAATGCAACNAAGACNGGTGGTGCCTCTGTAGANCGCTCAATTAAAGTNCCGCATTTATCNGGTAATTGTGACCAACTTAATTATCTTGAAGGTAGATCTATTAGNGANATTAATATGGCGGCAATTAAGGCTTCTCAATTAGCCCACTTTGATGGTGGCGTTCCAGGAGTTGAGTTAAATATTGCTACCGTNGATCTTCATACTTTGGGAGCTTTATTTGCTTTTTTTGAAGTCTCTTGCGCNATNGGTGGTGTNTTANTGAAGGTTAATCCATTTGATCAACCTGGGGTNGAGGAATATAAAAAGAATCTTTTTGGTTTAATGGGTAAGCCNGGTTATGAAGAACTGGGTGGTTCAATCAGGTCTCGTTTATAGTNGTTTCNGAATGAAAGTCTGCGCTCANAATCATCTGGGCGGTGATGCCCCAGATGTTGTTTTCTTCAATTTGAAAGAGCGTCGATTTTCTNTTNATTCCGAAAAGAGTAAANTCAAAGCTTTTTGACTNATTTCTGGTTAATAAAGANACTGGNGCTAGCACTATGGNGGCAACTTCTGTNCTNCACGGGGTTATTTTTTTTGTATCAAAGTTAGCGANTCCAATGATCGGGTATATAATNGATTGNTCCAAGCCAGTTACCGNTGGCAGCATGCCTTGCACTTCGATATAACTGCGATCGATTCCAATTTCTTCTTCGCATTCTCTTAATGCGGTTTCTTTTGGGCCGGAGTCTGTGGTTTCTGCTCTGCCGCCTGGGAATCCAATTTGTCCCTTATGGCTTCTTAATGTGGTTGTTCTGCGGGTTAGGATGACGACAGGTTCACTTGAATTGTAATAATTTAGAATGATGCAGACGGCGCATTGTTTGTTCTTGTCTGTTTGCTGACCCCAAACTTCAGGTATCCGCGGCTCTATGGTGCCTAAAGGTAAAGGCCGCATTTTTGTTTGGGTATTACTTTCCGATGTTTTGATGATCGTTTCCATATGTTCAATATAGCATGATTAAGGTTATGCTTCATTAGAATAATGAGTGGATACTTTAGTTCAGGGGCTTCATATTAGACTGAACTAGTTGTAAGAAGGGTTTTGGGTTATCCGTTGCCGGTTTTTTGGATTTTGTAAGATCACTAATGGTATTTATAATTTCATTCATAAATGCTTGATTATCCGCGAATGCTTTTTCGATTGCTTCAGAACCTAAAAGACTTTTGGCTTTTTTACAGATCATGTCTGCGAAAATTACCTGCTGAAGAATGCATCCACGTATACCAGCTTCAAAGTGAACAAGATCTATGTTTAGTTTTGAAAGATCGGTGATGATTTGCTGGTTTGTAGCTTCTTGCCATGTCTCGTCTTTGACCGCCCTATATCTCCATGGTGCAGCTTCATCGCGGCGCCATTGAATTTCATATTCCTTATCTGTGTACAACTGATTTACGCGCCAATATAGCTGGTCGTCGATTGAATAGTTGTTTATGAAATCTATCTGTTTTTTCAGCATATTCTCTCCACTAAAAGAGTCTCAGGTATATCTATGCAAGAAGATCGCCAAAAATAGTGTCATATTGGTAGTGTTAATTTAGTCGGTTACCGTTATGAAGTTAAAAAATCCCTGTCCTTTTTTAATAGAAATGACTTAAGTCTATACATTTTAATGTAATTGGCTGATTTTATTATAGATAAAGTTAGATGAGTGGTGATTATTTGTTGTTATCAGCGAGCTCTCAATGTGTAATCATGGATTATAGGTTAGAAATGGAGAAGACATGAAGAGATTTGGTTTTTTTATTTGGGTTTTGGGGGTTTGTTTTGCAGGAGCAGGATACGCAACCGATTCTCTTGCGGATTCAGATTCAGGCGACTGGGAAGCACCGCCTCAAAAGAAGTTTACTGCCAAGCAAAAAAAAGCAGAATGCCGAAAATATAATGGTAACTATGTTAGCTATTATAGTCGATTATTCTGGGTTGAAGACTGTAAGCTTAGAGAGGTTGTTAAAACAGATCTGGTCAGAAGAATTAGTGAAACATATCAGCGCAAGATTAGTGAGATAAACGCAGATACTCTCATTATGCTTAAATCGGGATCTGAGATGGTTCGTTTACCGGGCAAGTCCGTTAGCCGGATTAAGCGAAAGTGTTCTCAACTAGAAAAACAATATGTAACCGTTGATCTCGTAGAGCTATATTTTATTTCCGGTTGCCGTGCCCGTTTATTTCCTGATTGGGAGACTTATGTAGAGCATAGGAAAAAGCGAAAGCAAGTGGATAAGCCGTTACTTGAGCTGGGGCAGGCTGAGATGGATGGTGTCAAAAAAGGTAAACCATATCCTTCGATTTTAGATGTTGAGTTCGAGAAGCTTTATGATAGTGGGGGGGTGGTTGAATTAATTCCATTGAGTGAGGCATGTAAAGGACTTAATGGTAAGTATGTTAGTTACTATTCTCGTATATATAAAATCGAAAAATGTCGTAAACGAGAGATAGATGCAGCTTCTTTTCTAAAGTCGCATAAAAGGCTTAAGCTATCCGAGCTTTCGGGTGATCAATGGTTTTCTTTGCCTGATGGAGAGCCTTGGGGTAAATAAAGGCCTGCTTCAATTACCCCAAGTCATGCTTGTGGAATCAATATATTAAGTTGTTTTTTAAATACTAGTTTTTCTTTGGGCTTCTAGGTATTCCTTTAGTCGCAAGTTCATGAATGTTCTGGATACCCAGAAAACCTCTGCAAGTTGTGAAATAATATCGCGAGTGATATTTACTTCAGTCAGGCCTTTCTCAATTAATTGATCTGGCACTAAAAGTCGAGAGGCGAAAACATTGGCTTGTACTTCTAAGATGTGGTCGCCTACACCTTCTATCGTGGAAGGTGTGCTAAGATTGTATTTTTTGAAGAAATAGGTAGCCATCGCTTTGGCTATTTGGAATCTCATCCAAGGGCGCATTTTCTCAACAGCCGGATATTGAATTTCAAAGTTATTCTCCGATTCTAGGATCTTAATCGTGGATTGGTTCGGGAGAACTGTTTCATCTTCTGTTTTTTGCGGGCGCAAAGTTAGATCGGGCCAAGAAGCGACAATTTCCGGTAAATATAGTGGTGCTTCGTTAAAATTAATTTTCTTATGTATCTCTTCGACAATAGAAGTGATTTTTTCTTTCTGTAAGCTAAAGTACTGACGAAATTCTTGTTCTTTTTCGCGTGTCCAAGTATTTGCTTGTTTCCTGTAGAAATCTTTCTTAGCTTCTTCATAGACATTGTTATCGATGTTGAAGTTTCCGTATCCGTCGTATTCATGAAATGCTTCCCATTGATCCAGTTCGCCTGAAGCTACGTCCACTACTAACTTTTCATCAATCCCCAAGTGCTCAGAAATTGATTTTATGGCTTGAATCGAGCGAATATTTTTCTTACCTTTTTTCCAGTGACTACAATCTGCTGGATCAAAACCCAAGATTTGCCCTACATCTTGGTCAATGACGCGAACGTCTCCAAATTTGTGATCTAATACTTGGCGACAAAATTGGAACAGGCTAGCAGAGTGCGGGTATTTGACTGGTACATCTTTTTTCATAAACTGCTTTTCCTTTCCAGAAAGATGCTCAATTGCAACTGAAGATGGAACTCTAGTCTATATCTAAATTAAAATGACGCTAATATCTTTCTCAGCTGAAGTAAATTCAGGTTATTGTTTCTCTTGTCTAAGATAGAAATTAGAACACCCTAAATATTTATCATTTAAATTCATTTGGGTCAATTAGGGTTTTTATTGATTTGCAAAAGTAAAATTTTTTGAATTGATTGGATTCTATTTGTCAAAAAACCATAAAGGATAAGTATTCCTTGCCCACTGACATTCCCTGTTCTTTCTCCTAAAATAGATTAAGGGATATCCTTATTAGAGGATAAAGAGGAGGTGGTAGTGTCAGCTATTGTTGGAATTATTGGTATTATTGGTAGCCTGTATTATGTCTTTAACTTTCCTTCGCCGGGGTTTGCTGGATATTTTGATAAACCATCTTTTGTTCTTTTGATGATTATGCCACCAAGTGTGATGCTTCTCTCTCATAGCATTCAAGACTTTATTACGGGGATATCTACATTAGTCACTACTTTATTTAGTTCTCGTGATTCTACACAGAATGAGGTGATAGATATCTTAACAAGATCTTCTGCCATGGTTAGATCGGATGGCATTGGTGCCTTGGTTCAGGTGAGAGGTGCTATCAGGTATCCATTGCTTAGAGATGGGGTTTCACTGATCATAAACGATTTTTCACCTCAAGAAATTCACCACAATATCTCTAATAAAATCAATACGAAACAAACGAAAATGGCTCTAGCCTCGAACCTTTTTGAGAATATGTCAAAGCTTAGTCCTGGGGTAGGGATGATAGGTACTCTCTTGGGGTTGATTGCCATGATGGAGCAGTTGGGTGATCCCAGTCAAATCGGTAAAGGTATGGCCTTAGCAATGATTACTACTTTATATGGGCTGCTATTAGGTACACTCGTTTATGCTCCGATGGGTGAAAAAATAGGTCTGGAAGCTGAAAAAGTCATGGAGACCGATCAGCTGGTACTAGAAGGAGTGATGAGCCTAAAGGGCAAGAAGTCGAGCGTTCATATGAAAGACATTATGAGTACCTATGCTGGCAAAAAATCTCCTAAGAAATAGTTTTAAAGGATGAATCATTGGTAAAAAAGAAACAAAATCAGCAGGAAAGTTCCAAAGAATCGGAAAATTTGTCTGAATCGGATGGGGTTAAGAAGCCTTCCGCAAAGAAAAGTGAAGCCCTATGGATGATGACATTCGCCGATTTAAGTTTCATCCTTATGTGCTTTTTTGTCTTGTTGATGGGGGTTCAAAAGACAGATAAGGAGAAATTTGATCGGGTTAGAGATGGTTTAGGTGGCTTGGTAGACAAAGATAAGCCCAAGAAAAACCTTGCGACTATGAAAGCTAAAATCGAGAGAGAGATAAAAAAGAAAAAGCTAGAAAAAGTAGCTGAGGTGGTTCTTGATGAAGATGGCTTGGCGATTGAGTTTAAAGATAAACTAATATTTAAATCTGGCTCAGCCCGACCCTCTCCCAAGTTTATTAAGGTAACAAAATCAATTATGCGTGTGGTAGCTAAGTCACCTAAACGTTATAAAATTGCCATAGAGGGCCATACTGACGAGACTGGCAATGATAGCAGAAATTGGAAACTCAGTTCAGATCGAGCTTTAGCTCTGCTAAATCAATTTAAGACTAAACATCGAGTGTCTCCTGATAGGATGAAGGTAGCTGCTTTTGCTAGCACTAAGCCTAAGGTTGAGACCAAAGGCAAAAAAGGCAGAGCCTTGGCGGCCGCTCGTTCTGCAAATCGTCGGGTGGTTATTCGTCTAGAATGATTAATACTTTCAACGCTTTTCTTTACTGACGCAAGTCTCATCTGTATCATACGGTCGTATATAATTTAAATATCAGATATCTTTATATTATTTCGTTGTGTCTAAACCAGCTCATCTAGGCTTGACAGAGTCGGTTTTGGACCTAAGTTTATGAGAGGCATTTATTGCTTCAACTGTAAATTTTGTCGGGAGCTATTGATATGATTGCCCCTACTTTAGGCGAGGTAGAAGTTCGATTGAGTCGATATTTTCATATAATTAATCAGGAAGATAACGAATCAGGTGTGGTTACTAAGGATAAAGTAGTCGTAAAGAGACCTTCTAGGTATCATATTTTTTTGCTGAATGATGATTATACTCCGATGGACTTTGTGGTTAATATTTTGGAAAGATATTTCCATAAGGATCATGTACAGGCTACAGAGATAATGTTACAGGTCCATCAAAAGGGAAAAGGTCTATGTGGTACATATGCCTTAGAACTTGCAGAAACTAAAGTTTCCATGGTTACGGATGAAGCAAGACAGAATGGCTACCCTCTGCGCTGTATTATGGAAAAAGAGTGATGGCGAATAAATTCACGGGAGAGAGTCCTATGCTGAGTCCAGAACTCGAAGTAACATTAAATTTGGCAATTTCAGAAGCCAAGCGGCGCGGGCATGAGTATGTCACTGTGGAACATATATTATACGCCCTAATGCATGACCCTAGTTCTTCGGATGCTATCATTCAGTGTGGCGGTGATGTTGAAGAAGTGAAGTTAGATATCGAAGAGTTTTTCGATGATCAGTTGGCTAAGGTGAATTTAGCTAAGAGTAAGATACCCCAGCCCACACTCGGATTTCAACGGGTTATCCAGAGAGCAGCGCATCATGTGTCAGCTTCTGGTAATGAAGCAATTATGGGATCTCATGTTTTAGTTTCTATATTTTCTGAGGAGGAATCTTTTGCGGCCTACTTTTTATCGAGGCAACAAATTTCTCGATTAGATGTAATCCAACAGTTCTCATATAGTTTTGATTCTGATGAGGATCAAAGTCTCGTTCAGACTGACTATGCCGAGGTAGAATCTGATGAAGATGATGAAGATGATGAAAAGAAATCAACATCTGCCAGCAAGCGTGACCCTCTGAATCAATTTGCGGTGAACCTTTGTGCCCGTGCTAAGGAAGGAAAAATAGATCCCCTGATAGGGCGAGAGACTGAAGTTGAAAGGGCGATGCAGATTCTTTGTCGTAGGCGAAAAAATAATCCTTTGTTTGTTGGTGATGCAGGAACTGGTAAGACTGCGATTGCAGAGGGCTTGGCTCTTCGTATTGTTGAAAATAAGGTTCCACCACTTCTACAAGGTGCAGAAATATTTGCTCTAGATATAGGTGCGTTACTTGCAGGTTCGAAATTTAGAGGAGATTTTGAACAACGATTGAAGGGAGTTCTGAAAAGCCTAAAAAATCATGAAAAAGGCATATTGTTTATCGATGAGATACATACGCTAATAGGGGCGGGGAGCGTAGGGGGTGGGGCTATGGATGCTTCAAATTTATTGAAACCTAGCCTTGCTTCTGGCGAATTGAGATGTATGGGGTCAACGACATTCAAAGAGTTTAGAAACTCTATAGAGGGTGATCATGCATTGTATCGACGTTTCCAAAAAATCGATGTAGCCGAGCCAACTGTGGCAGAGACTATAAAAATCCTTAAAGGTTTAAAAAGTCGATATGAAGATTATCATAAAGTCACATACAGTGCGGGTGCAATAAGAGCGGCAGCTGAGTTATCAGCTAGGTACATAACAGACAAAAAACTACCAGATAAAGCTATTGATGTTATTGATGAAGTAGCTGCAGCCTTAAATTTAAAGGGCGATAAGATTAAAAAGCGAAAGATTTCTCATGAGATGGTTCAATCTGTAGTGGCTAAGATGGCAAGAATACCACCTCAAAAGGTTTCTTCAGGTGACAAGCAATATCTTAAAACTCTGGAACTTGATTTGAAACAGAAAATTTTTGGTCAGGATAGAGCAATTGAAGCTTTAGCGACTGCGATTAAGATGTCCAGATCAGGTTTAACGGAGGAAGATAAGCCGATAGGTAGCTTTTTATTTACTGGCCCTACTGGCGTTGGTAAGACTGAATTGAGTCGGCAGTTAGCTAAGCAAATGGGGATAGAGCTGCTTAGGTTTGACATGAGTGAATACATGGAAAAGCACTCTGTATCTCGGTTAATTGGAGCTCCTCCTGGCTATGTTGGTTTTGATCAGGGTGGACAACTTACTGATGCCGTTAATAAAAATCCTCATGTAGTTTTACTGTTAGATGAAATAGAAAAGGCTCA